>NZ_JACAGG010000076.1:0-1149 GCF_030324375.1 Empedobacter sp. R132-2 | reverse complement strand
AAGAATTTAATGAATTTGAAAATTGTTTTATCGTTGATAGTATACCATTTGAAGTGTGTAAAATAGCAAGAATTAATCGCTTAAAAATTTGAAAGGAATATCAGTATAGTGTACTAAATAGAGGTTTTTGTGCTTCTCAGCAAATGTCTTTTTAAGGCTATAAAATTTATGCTGTTTGTTCTTTAATAGGTGTTTTCCAGAGTATTGATATTAATCCTGCATCTGTTCATGATTTTCATTTTTTGAAATATATAAAATCTCAACTATCATATTGAATACTACTTGATGACAGAGATTATTTGTTACAAACAATTCAAATTGACTTATTTAATGAAGCTAATATTTGATTAGAAACAGCGAAAAGATCCAATCAAAAAGAGTATAAACCTCAGTTTTATCTCTTCAAAAAGTACCGAAAAAGAATTGAAACTTTATTTTCTCAACTATGCGATTAATTTATGATTAGACGTAATTATACAAAGACTTTTGAGGGGTTTAAAACCAGAATTCTAGCTAAAATTACTGCACTTACTGTGGTTCAGTACATTAATAAAACATACTTTAATCGAAATATTAATAAGCTAAAAACCCAAATTATTTAAAATGTACAACGGGTATTAACTATATTGAATAAATGAGTTTCGCTTTGTGCAATTTCTCCCGAATAGTTAACTCAAAAGTATCCATTTTACTTTTCTTTTTGGTAAGAAAAGCAAAAAGTCTAATCATTTCATGCGGTAAAAAAGAGCTTTTCTCGTCAAAAATCTAATATCTCACATCTCAAATCTAAAATTCTCAAAAAATATTTTCCATTGTACCAGCGACTTAAGGAAAGAATGTAAAATAAATGTAAAATGAGTTTGGAAAAACGAATAATGCAGGCGTATATTTGCAATCCCAATACGAAAGACGAGTAGTATTGTAGTTGACATAAGGACTTATATAGTGATAAAAATTATTTAAAAATAAATTTGAGAGTTTAGAAATAAGTATTATCTTTGCCATCCGATTCCGAAAGGAGTTTGGGAGTGAAAGTAAGAATTGACTTATTGAAATAAAAACTTTAAAATTCATCAAAATAAATTTTGTTAGTTAAAAAATAAGTTTTACCTTTGCAACCGCAAATACCGAGAGGGTTTGCTAAGATGA
>NZ_JACAGG010000075.1:0-1346 GCF_030324375.1 Empedobacter sp. R132-2 | reverse complement strand
CATTAGCGTCCTAAACGTTAAAAGAAAGCGTAAAAAAAGCGCGTAAATTTCGGATCTCAAATTATCTTTGAGTTGGACACCAAAAAAAACACGCGCTTGATGGTAAATATAACATTGTTTTCTCAGATAATAACAAAACTTAACCGCTCAAATTTCAAAAAATTAGTAAACGAAAAGCAAACGGATAAGCACAACAAAGGTTTTGACAGTTGGAGTCATTTGATTTCCATGCTATTTTGTCATTTTGCACGTAGCAAGTCTGTTCGTGATATAAGCAATGGCCTTCGATCTGCTACGGGAAATCTAAACCATCTTGGTATAGTTAAAGCGCCCTCTAAATCATCAATAAGTTATCAGAATAAAAACCGAAGCCATGAGCTATTTAAAGAATATTATTTTGCTTTGCTTCAAAGTTTAGGACAGCACCCCAAGTTTAAACAGGTAAAGTTCCGCATAAAATCAAAAATCCTATTATTAGACTCCACCACAATATCCCTATGCTTAAGTATTTTTGATTGGGCAAAATACAAGACCACCAAAGGAGCTGTTAAAATGCATACACTTCTTGATTTTGATGGGAATCTACCAGCTTACATCAATATCACCGATGGTAAAACAGCTGATAATAAAGGAGCTTACGACATTCCTTTGCTGAAGGGTAGTGTTATTGTTGCAGATCGATTTTACAATGATTTTAGCCTGTTAAACATTTGGGACAGCAAGCAAGTATACTTTGTAATTAGACACAAGGATAACTTGAAATTTGAGACAATTAAGGAGTTAGAATTACCTAAGAACAGGCATCAAAATGTTCTGAAAGATGAAATCATTACTTTGGCTAATGAAAAATCAAAACAGCTATACCCTAATAAACTAAGGCGTGTAGCGGTATGGGATCAAGAAAACGAACAAGTCATAGAGCTTATTACCAATCAGTTTACCTGGACGGCTCATACGATTAGTGAGCTTTATAAAAGTAGATGGATGGTGGAGATATTCTTTAGAGACTTAAAACAACTTTTACATATAAAAACCTTTGTTGGAACCTCGGAAAACGCTGTAATGATACAAATATGGACGGCGCTTATCACTATTTTAATACTTAAAGCACTACGTGCGCAATCAAAATTCAATTGGCATTTATCCAATTTAGTCGCTTTTATAAGACTAAATCTTTTTGTGAAGATTGAATTACAAAAATGGCTTGATAATCCACTAAAGGAAGTAGAAAAACCTCCTCCAAAATTGGAACAAGGGGTTCTATTTTAAATTTTGTCCAACTATAGCTTGTATCCTACTAAAGTGGGTGGATATTTTATGCCCTAAATTTATTTAGGACGCTATTG
>NZ_JACAGG010000074.1:0-1348 GCF_030324375.1 Empedobacter sp. R132-2 | reverse complement strand
GGCAATATCCAAAAAACTGTGTAAACATAAATTAAGGTGGGTTTAGTAACTCACCTTATTTATTTTATTAAATTTATAAAACACAGTTTATTATGAAAAAATCTGTAGCCCAATTCATCCAAGATCAAGGTCATTTAGAAGGGATCAAAACCCAAGAAGATCTAAGTAAATTATTAAAAGAATTGCATTCTGATTTATTAGAAGCCATGCTACAAGGCGAACTTGAAGCCCATTTAGGTTACTCAAAAAATGAGAAAAGTGACAATTCCAATGCACGTAATGGCACAACTTCAAAACGTTTAAAAAGCGAATATGGGGAATCTACAATAGAGGTTCCTCGAGATCGAGAAGGAAGTTTTGATCCAATTATTGTCCCAAAACATCAATCCAAATCAGTTTCTGTTGAAAATATGGTTATTTCGTTATACGCTAAAGGTCTAAGTGTTTCGGATATTGAGCAGGAACTTTACGAATTATACGGCTATAAACTCTCTACATCAGCAATATCCATCATTACTGATAAAGTAAATAGTCAAGTTTTGGATTGGCAAAATCGTCCTCTAGAATCTATTTATTGCATTGTTTGGATGGATGGCATTGTGTTTAAAGTTCGTCAAGGCGGAAAAGTAATCAATAAAACGATTTATCTAGCTGTTGGTTTAAACCGTGAAGGTCACAAAGAAATCCTTGGAATGTGGCTTGGAGAGAACGAATCTGCTGCTTTTTGGCAAGGTGTGATGACGGATTTAAAAGCGCGTGGCGTAGAAGATATTTTGGTTACAGTAACTGATAATTTAAACGGATTTACACAATCTATAACCAATATTTTCCCTCAAGCGAACACACAAATTTGCGTGGTTCACCAGATTAGAAACTCTGCTCGATACGTAGTCTGGAAGGATAAAAAAGAATTTACCTCAGACATGAAACTCATTTACAATGCGCCAAACAGAGAGATGGCTGCTTTAGAATTAGATCGTTTTGCAGAAAAATGGATTCAAAAATATCCCTACGCAATGCAATCTTGGAGAAATAATTGGGACGAATTAACTGTATTTTTTGACTTTCCTATTGAAATCAGAAAAATTATTTACACCACCAACCTTATCGAAAATTTGAATGGAAAAGTCCGAAAATATACCAAAAATAAACTAGTATTCCCAACAGATGACGCGCTCAAAAAGTCAGTTTATCTATCGTTAATGCAAATCTCAAAAAAATGGACACAACCAATTCATAATTGGGGAATAATTTTAAATCAATTTTTAACTATATTTGAAAAAAGGGTTCAACTATAAAAAAGTCAAACCCACCTGAAATATATTTACACAAAATTTTGGACAGTGTC
>NZ_JACAGG010000073.1:0-1380 GCF_030324375.1 Empedobacter sp. R132-2 | reverse complement strand
TGTCCCGTCCTGAAATAGCGATACAAAAAAGAAATCGTTATTATGGAAGAAAGAAGCAATTATGTAAAACGTACTCAGCGAGATTACAGTATGTCTTTTAAGTTGAGTGTTGTAAAAGAAATCGAGTGTGGGGAGTTATCTACTGTGGGTGCTTGCCGTAAGTATGGCATCCAATCTCGAAGTACAGTTATGAGTTGGCTCAGAAAATTTGGTACCTTTGATTGGGAGAACCAAACACCCTCGAATATGCCAAAGTCACCAGAACAAAAGATCATGGAGCTTGAAGCCCAAGTAAAGCTTTTGCAAAAGCAGAAGGCTTTCCTTGAGAAACAAGCTTATGTGGCTGATAAAAAAGCCATTATTTTCGATATGATGATTAACCTTGCCGAAGAGGAATATCAAATTGATATACGAAAAAACTCACCACCCGAACTATCGAATCTTTCCGAAGGGAACAAAAAGAAACCATAAGTTTCTCCTGTGAATTGTTCGGGGTTGACCGACAGGTTTATTATCGTCATTTGAAACGAAGAGCAAAGCGGCAACAAAATGCACAGCAGGTTGTGGATTGGGTAGCAGAGCTGCGAATGATTCATCCAAAAATGGGTGGAAAGAAACTGTATTTTCTTTTGAAAGAGAAACTTGAAAATTTAAGAATTGGCAGAGACAAATTCTTTGACTTCTTAAGGGCTAACCATTTGTTAATCATTCCTAAAAGAAGTTATCACAAAACTACCAATTCGTATCATCGTTTTAAAAAACATAAAAATTTGATTAAAGATTATCAATGCAGAAAACCAAATAATGTTTGGGTATCAGACATAACTTACTTGGGAAACAGAGAAAACCCAGCCTATTTAAGCTTGATAACCGATGCTTATTCTAAGAAAATCGTAGGCTTTGATGTGTCGGATTCTTTGGCAACGGAATCTTGTTTAAATGCTCTAAAAATGGCATTGAAAAAAGAAAACCCGAAGAGTCTTATTCATCACTCAGACAGAGGTTTACAATATTGTTCCGATGATTATCAAAAGCTATTGAAAAAGCATAAAATCCGTTGTAGTATGACACAAGAATCAGATCCTTATGAGAATGCCATAGCCGAAAGAATCAATGGAATTTTAAAACAGGAATATGATATTGATAAATTTAATGTAGATTTGAATACAAGAAAGATTTTGGTCAAACAAACCGTAGAGATTTATAATGAGTTAAGACCGCATTTGTCAAACTATTATTTAACGCCGATGCAAATGCACCAACAACAAGAATTAATACCAAAATCGTACAAAAAGAAAAACAGTACAAATACGAATATATGTACTGTTTAAAATAAAATTTTATTGGTCTAATCCTGTATCATTTTTTCAGGACGTTACA
>NZ_JACAGG010000007.1:0-96417 GCF_030324375.1 Empedobacter sp. R132-2 | reverse complement strand
AGCTAAAATTACTGCACTTACTGTGGTTCAGTACATTAATAAAACATACTTTAATCGAAATATTAATAATCTAAAAATCCAAATTATTTAAAATGCACAACGGGTTAAGTAATATTTGTAATTATTCTATCAAAGTTATAGATTTTACAAGTGTTAATAATATATTTTAGTACTGAATGTAATAATGTAAAGCTATTTTTTTATGATGTTGATAAAAAAAAATAGATGACTTTTTGGAATTCTTAAAAAAAAGTTAGAGTTTTGTTTAAAATGTTATAAAATATTAAAACTATGAGGAGAAGATTAACATCTTTGGGTCTATTAGCTTTCCTAGGATTAGGAACTATGGCTTTTGCCCAAGTAACAGGTGTAGTTAACGATGCGAACAATTTCCCAGAGTCTGACGTAGAAGTTACTGTAAAAGGTACTGATAAAGTTACGTATACAGATGAGAACGGAAATTTCAACATTGATGCTAAGGTAGGTGATATCTTAGTTATCAATGGAAAAGAGTTTAAAGTAACTTCAACAAATTTAGGTAAGTTGTATTACAGTGATGATGTGTCATTACAAGAAGTTGTTGTCACAAGTGTTTTCGAAGCTCCTGCAAGAACTGGTCAAACTATTGTTTCAGGAAAAAGTTTAGAAAATTTAAATCCTTCGCTTTCTGTTGATCAAATGCTAAGTGGTAGAGTTTCTGGGTTGATTTCCCAAGCAGCAAATGGAGCTCCAGGTAGTACAGCGAACGTTACTATTCGCGGAGCTATGGGGTTAAATGGAGGAGTAAAGTCACCTCTATATGTTATTGATGGGACTTACATGTCTGCAGCGGATTTACAAGCTATTAATCCAATGGATATTGAAGATGTTAGAGTCTTAAAAGATGCTTCCCAACTTGCTGTTTATGGAGCTAGAGGTGCTAATGGTGTAGTTATTGTAAAAACTAAAGGAGCTAAAAAGAACGCTACTTCTATATCTTATACTTCTAGAATAGGTTTTAATCAGTTGATGAGTCAAAATGATATGAAATCAATGAACTCTACACAACTATTAAATTATCAAAATGATTTGAGTAAATTAAAAAATCCTTTAACTGGAGCATTGTTAGGATTAGGAGTAGCTCGTACTGATAAACAAATAGCTGAATTAGAGAAGTTTGATCATGAATGGAAAGATGATATTTTAAAAAATGGATTAACACAATCTCATTATTTTAATATTGCTTCAAATGAAGGTAACAACTCTCAATCTTTTAGTTTAGGATACGATAAAAATTCAGGAGCTATTCAGTTTTATAACGGTTTAGAACGTATTACAGCTTCCTTAAATATATCATCTAAGCTTTCTGATAGAGCTAAGTATGGACTTAATATTAATGGAGCTTACCAAACATTAGATTCTCCAAGGGATAGAAATAATGGACAAAGTCCGTTTTGGAGTTTATTACAAAACAGACCTTTTGCTACTAAATATGTATTGGATGCAAATGGGAATGTAGTTATGAACGCAAATGGTAAACCTACATATAACGGAAATGTTAATACAATGGGATATGCTGTTTTAGATGAAATGGAAAATACAATATCTGGAACGAGAAATTTCAAACTATATGGGTCAGGTTTTTTTGAATATGAATTATTTGAAAATTTATATGCAAGAACAACTTTTGGTGCTACGTATAATAGAAATCAGTACGAGACATTTTTAAGACCTTCATCTGTATTAGCTGGTTTATTAGGTAATGGAGGTTCTAAAACTGATTCTGGATTTGATAGATTAGAATATAACTGGAGAAATGAGTTAACATATATTAAATCTTGGGATAAACACAATTTTAGATTTGGTATAGCGTCAGAATATATTAGTCAAGGAAATTATGGTTATAGTATAAGTGGTCAAGGCTTTCCAAACGATTATCAGTCTGTGCAGAGTTTGGCAGCAACTAAATTGCAATCAACTAATACTTCAAGATGGGATGTTACAAGATTTGGTTACTTAGGGTCACTTTCTTATGATTATGATAGAAAATACTATGTAGACGCATATATTCGTAGAGATGGTACTTCATTAGCAGGTATTAACAATAGATATGGAACATTCTGGGGTGCATCTCTAGGTTGGGATATTGCTAGAGAAGAATTCTTGAAAGGAAGTAAAGTTTTTAATAGTTTAATGCTAAAAGCGTCATATGGTGAAGTTGGAGATGACTCTGGATTAGATAGATATGCAAACTTGACGTTGATGTCTATGACAGGAACTTATAATGGATTAGGTATTGCAGCTCCATCATTAAATGTTGCAAACCCCGAAACAACTTGGGAAATTAACAAGAAGTTAAATGTAGGGTTAGATTTTACATTATTTAATAGATCTTTAACTGGTTCTGTATCGTATTTTCAAGACAAGCGTTCAGATTTCTTATTTACTCAAGATTTATCAAGAGAAATGGGATCTTTTACTTCTACAATTAATGCAGGAGAATTAGTTACTAACGGAATTGAAGCAGAGTTAAACTATGATATCATCAATAAGAAGAATTTTGGATTAAGTGTTTATGGAACATTAACAAAATTGAATTATAAAATTAATGATCTTAATGGACAAGATGAATTACTTGTGACTGGATCAGTAGAAGATATGATGCATGTCAAAGGAGGTAAACCTTATCAATTTTATATGGTAAGATTTGCTGGTATCAATAGAGATAATGGTAATGCACAATATTATGACAAAGATGGAAACATTACTGAGGTATATAATGGAGATGATGCAGTAGCAACTGGTAAGACCCCTTTTCCAACTTTAACAGGAGGTTTTGGTCTTAACCTTAGATATTATGGTTTTGATTTAAATGCTGATTTTGTTTATAGTTCAGGTGGTTATACTTATAACAATACATATCAAATTTTAACTTCTCCTACAAGTACAAATAATAAAGCTACACAAGCAGCAGATTATTGGAAAAACCCTGGAGATATTACAGAATTTCAACGACCAACATTACGAGGTACTGAGTATTCTACACAATTTTTAGAAAAGTCTGATTACATTAACTTTAGAAGTTTATCTTTAGGATATTCTTTTAATGACTTAATTAAAGATACTGGAGTTAAAGGATTGAGAATTTTTGCACAAGTTCAAAACTTAGCATTATGGACTAAATTCCATGGAAATCCAATTGTTGGAACGGGAGGAAGTGAAACTATAACATTAGCTGATAAAGGTTATGTATCAAATTCATTTTCATTGTTTTCGTACCCTAATATTACGTCATATTCTTTAGGGTTTAATATTAATTTTTAAATAAACTAGATAATGAGAAAATTTAGTATAGGTATAGTTATGTTATCATTGATATTTACATTTAATAGTTGTAATAGTGATGACATAACACAAGGATCTCCAACTGGAACTGAACAAACGAATTTTTATAAAACAGAAGCTGATTTTACAAGAGCTATTTTAGGAACTTATCAAGGATTTAAACAGGCAGGCTTTTATGGGGCTGGAGGAACTTCTTCAGATATAAATATCGTAGGAGATTTATTAGCGGATGATTTATTGTTCAATTATAATGGTCGTGGTTCTAATAGAACAAGTTCTTCTTGGGGTTATGATGGAACAGTAACACCAACAAGTTTATATAATTCTGGCTATAATATTATTGCTAGAGCAAATTTAATCTTGTCAAATTTAAATAATTTACAAGATGGAGCTTTTAAAAATCAAATTAAAGGTGAAGCATTAGCTGTAAGAGCTTTAACTCATTTGGAGTTAGCTAGATTTTACGGAAAAATTCCTACACAAAGTTCAAATGCTTTGACTTCTCAAGGGATTCCTTATATTACAAGTTACGATCCATTTGAAATGCCTTCAAGAGAGGAGTCTATGAAAGTTGTATATGATAAAATTATAGAAGATTTCAATAATGCTATTCCTTATTTAACTAATTCTGTAGGTACTACAAGAATTAGTAAAAACACAGCCCAAGCTTTATTAGGTAGAACATATTTGTATTTAGGTAATTATGCAAAAGCTATTGAAAATTATACACCAGTAGTTGCGGCTGTTAATCCAGCAAAAGCTTCTGATTTAGCAGGTTTATGGACTAATAAGAATAGTAATGGAGTATTATTTGAAATACCATTCGTATTGAGTAATGATAATGCGATAGGAGGAAATTATAGCCAAGGGTCAACTAATAGTAATATAAATATGGAATATTCAGTTGATAAAAGGTTTTATGATATGTATAATTCTATAACAGAACCTGAAAGAAAAAATGCATATTTTAAAATATTTGAACCTGCAAATGCTAATGGTAAACCAACAATTGCTGTATACAAATATTTGCAAGGAGGACCACAACTAGGTGTAAATAATGGTCGTTATCTTAGAGTTGAAGAAGTTATTTTAGATTTAGCGGAAGCTCAGTATTTATCAAATAATCAATCTGGAGCTTTGGCAACATTAAATAAATTAAGAAATGTTAGATATTCTACTTATGCAGGAGGTGAAACAGGTTCTGCTATTTTTGACGCAATTATTCTTGAGAGAAGAAAGGAGTTAGCATTTGAAACAGGAGATCGTTTTATTACATTAAAACGACTTCAAAATGTTAATGGTATACCAGCTATTTATAAAGAAGGAGTTAAGCGCTCAGGAAATGGATTCTATGCTGATGGATCAGGAAATCCTCCAGCAGAACTAATTCTTAAAGCAGGTGATTATAGATGGCAATTGCCAATTGCAATTACAACTATTAATAGGAATCCAAATATTAAACAAACTGACGGATATCCACAATAGCTTATAAAAAAAACAGGCAGAATTTAATTCTGACCTGTTTTTTTTATAAGCTATTGTTATTAATGTAGATTAAAATTGTAATCATATCTTTTTCTAAATTTAAATTAAAGTTATTCTTTTTTATAAATTTATCTAAGTCTGGAATATTTTTAAAAATCTCTTTAAGTTTATTTATTTTATTAGGAAAAGAATAAATATTATCAGCTTCTTTAATAAAGTATTGATCTTTTACTTTACTATATTTTTTTTCATACTCATTATAATTTTCTGTTTTGAAAGCACCTGTATTTGTATTAGCATCAATTAGTTCTATTTTTTCTCGCTTTAATAATGAATATTTATTATTAAGAAGTATTTTTAAATAGCCATTTATGTTTTGCTCTTTAAATGTATAATTCAATAATTGGTAATTATCATTGGTATTATAAAAATTTATTAATAACTCATTATTTTTATTTAAAAAATAATTCTGATCATTTTCTTTAATTTCCATTTCATCTAAATAAGCATTATATCTTAGCTGAGCATCATAATTATTATTGTTGGTAATGATTTTTGCATTTCTAAAATCTTCTACCAAATATAAGGAACCACTATAACTACGGGATAAATCATTTTTGATGATTTGGCCGTTAACTAATTTATATGCTGTATTTTTTTCATGTAAGACTTGACCATTTGTAGTCATAAATGTCAATAAACTTATTGTTAAATATATTTTTTTCATATTTAAATATATAAAAAAATAGCCAATAACAATATGTATTTGAGCTAAATAATATAAAAATTACTTAATAATTATACAAGTTTTTTCAATAAACTCCCAAGCTCTAATTTCTGCCCAAGAGTGTATATTATTCTTTAAAGGAAAACCACAATGTCCGCCATATTCAGGCATTTCGAACGAACAAAATTGATGCTTTTTGAAACGTTCAATTGGATAACAATCTTTCCCTAAAAAAGGATCATTAGCAGCGTTAACAATCAAACACGGTGTTTTGATATTGTCCAAAACAGTTGCAGGAGAAGCTTTGTGGTAATAATCTTCTTTAGATGAATAACCATGTAAAGCTGCTGTAAAATATTCGTCTACTTCATCAAAAGTTTTGATTTTATCAATCATTTTTTCATTCAGAACTCCTGGAAATTGTTTAGCTTTTATTTTAAATTTTGGAACAAGTGTTTTTTTAAAGTTTTTAAAATAAACAGTATTTGGAAATTTTTTCAATGTATCGGCGCAAGATTTTAGAGAAATAGGTGCAGAAAATACAACACCACATTTTATCTTGTTCGAAACTTTATAACTTCCAAGATAATTCAAAACCAAAGCACCACCCATCGAATAACCAATCAAATAAATTTCTTGATAATTTTCTTTCAACGCTTTTTCTACAACTCTGTGTACATCATCTATCGATCCATGATGATACAAACGGCAAGTTTCGTTCATTTCACCGCCGCAGCTTCTGTGGTTCCATGCCAAAATATTAAATCCTTTGTTGTAAAAAAAATCCGAACACGAATTGAGGTAAGTTCGTTTCGAATCGCCTTCTAATCCGTGAAAAAGAATGATTAATTTGTCTTTATTATTTTGAAATCGCCAATCCAAATTCAGAAAATCACCATCATCGGTTTCCATTTTTTCTCTTGTGTAATTTGGAACAGGATATTTCTTGAATTTCGCTGGAATAATGGTAGAAAGATGCGCATTTCGATTGATGAAATTAGGTGTAGGGTAAGTAGAATGTTCGATGTAAGGCATTTAAAATATTTTTACGTCAATTAAGAAATCCTTTTTAATTTCTTCATTTATATTGGCTAGAATTTTTGACTTTCCCATCAATAATTCTTGTCTCATTGCAGGAGAATTAATTTTAACATATAAAACTCGTTGTCTTACTTCAACTCGATCAGTATATTTCTCGAAAAACTTTCCCATCACCGTTTGCCAAGCCTCTTCTGCTTTCACTTCCCAAATCAATTCTTCCTTTCCATTTTGTTTAATGAAATGCTCCAAAGCTTGACCAAGCGTTTGCTGATTACTTCTTTTTTCATACTTTTTCATAATCGGAAAACTTTACTTTCAGAATTAATTTGTTTGATGATTTGCTCCGTTCTTTCAGGATGCGTATCAGTGATAAAAATTTGTCCAAAACGTTCTTCGTTTACTAATTTTATCAATTGTGTCACACGATGTTCGTCCAATTTATCAAAAATATCGTCCAATAATAATAAAGGAGTGATGTTTAATGAAGATTTGATAACTTCTAATTGGGCTAATTTCAATGCAATCAAATACGATTTTTGTTGACCTTGCGAACCAAATTTCTTGATTGGATAATTGGTAATCGTAAACAATAAATCATCTTTATGTATTCCGGCTGTCGAATATTGCGTCGAACGATCTTTGTACAAAGCTTTTTTCAGAACCGTTTCAAAAGGTGCATCATTTAATTGCGAAACATATTCGATGTTCACTTTTTCTCGACCTTCTGAAATTTCATTGTAATATTTTAGGAAAGCTTCCAAAAAAGTTTGAATAAATTCTTTTCGAACTTCATGTATTTTCTTTCCTAAATGAATCAATTCTTCATCATAAATTTCCAAAGAAGTTGAATCAAATGTATTATTTGCAGCAAAGTATTTTAGCAAGGCATTTCGTTGAACTAAAACCTTGTTGTATCGCATCAAATCAGCTAAATATTGCTTATTCGATTGCGAAATAATATTATCCAAAAATTTGCGTCGAACTTCACTTCCTTCTTTGATTAAATCACTGTCATAAGGTGAAATCATCACTAAAGGATATTGACCAATATGATCAGAAATACGATCATACGATTTCGAATTTCGCTTTAATTGTTTGGGCTGACCAGAACGAACCAAGCAAAAAATAACATCATCAGATTCATTTCGATCAAAAGTTCCTTCTAATGTAAAAAAATCACAATCAAACTGAATATTCATCGCATCCGAATGATTCAGATACGATTTACTTAAAGCCAAATAGTGAATAGCATCCAAAATATTGGTTTTGCCTTTTCCATTTTGTCCTACAAATGCATTAATTTTTGGTGAAAATTCGAAATTATTTTCATCAAAATTCTTGAATTGTCGCGCTTTAAGTTCTTTTAAATACATAAAAGCAAAATTACGATATTAATTAAGATTTACGATTGACGAAGTTTGATTTATGATTTTTTATAATGATTTTCAATCCTAAAACAATGATTTTGAAACAAAATGTCGAGTTAAAAATCAAAATGATGTATTTTTGCATCTTTATAAGTAAGATTTAGAAAAATGGCAATTCAAAAACCATCGATTCCAAAAGGGACAAGAGATTTCTCACCTTTAGAAGTGAATCGTCGTCAATATATTATCAACACGATTAAAAAACAATTCGTTTTGTTCGGATTTTCTCCAATCGAAACTCCATCATTCGAAAATTTATCAACTTTAACAGGTAAATACGGAGAAGAAGGAGATCGATTAATTTTCAAGATTTTGAATTCTGGAGATTATTTAGCAAAAGTTGATGAGCAATTGTTGACAGATAAAAATAGTCAAAAAGTAATTTCGCAAATTTCAGAAAAAGCGTTGCGTTACGACTTAACTGTACCTTTTGCGCGTTACGTTGTGCAACATCAGAATGAAATTACTTTCCCATTTAAGCGTTACCAAATTCAACCAGTTTGGCGTGCCGATCGTCCTCAAAAAGGTCGTTTTCGTGAGTTTTTTCAATGTGATGCGGATGTTGTAGGTTCGGATTCGTTGTTACAAGAAGTTGATTTTGTACAATTATATGATTCAGTTTTTACAGAATTAAAAACGCCAGTTGAAATTCATATCAACAATCGTAAAATTTTATCAGGTTTAGCAGAAGTAGCAGATATTTCGGCTCAATTGATTGATTTTACAGTGGCTTTAGATAAGTTGGATAAAATTGGTGAAGAAGCGGTAAAAGAAGAAATGCGTGGAAAAGGAATTTCTGATTCTGCCATCGAAATTTTATCACCTTTATTCTCAATGAACGGTGATTATAAAACTCAATTTGCACAATTAAAAGAAATTTTAAAATCTTCGGAAACTGGATTAAAAGGAATTGAAGAATTAGAATTTGTTTTTGAAAATACAACAACTATTGGTTTACAATCGGCTGAATTAGTTTTGAACTTGACATTAGCACGTGGTTTAGATTATTATACTGGAGCTATTTTCGAAGTGAAAGCGAAAATCGGAGAATTCTCTTCATCTATTGGTGGAGGTGGTCGTTACGATGATTTGACAGGAATTTTTGGATTGAAAGATATTTCTGGAGTAGGAATTTCTTTTGGATTAGATCGTACATATTTAGTTTTAGAAGAAAATAATTTATTCCCAGCTTTAGAAGATTCAACAAATATCCAAGCATTGTTCATTAATTTCGGAACGAAAGAAGCTGCTGAGGCAATGAAATTGGTAAAACAATTACGTCAAAGTGGAATTAATACAGAGGTTTATCCTGATGATGCAAAAATGAAAAAGCAAATGGGATATGCTGATAAAAAAAGAATTAAGAAAGTAATTCTTTTGGGTGAAAAAGAAATTGCTGAGCAAAAAGCGACAGTAAAAGATATGATTTCGGGAGAACAAACCGAAGTTGCTTTTGCTGATTTGGCTAACGCATTGTCTTAATATGTCTTAATTCAAATCTATTCAATATATTTGCAAACTATTTAATCAAGAATATAAAATGAGTTTATTAACAGTTGGTACAGTTGCCTTTGATAAATTAGAATCTCCTTTCGGGAAAACAGATAAAATCTTAGGTGGTGCCGCTACATATATCGGTATGGCGTCTTCTTTATTGGGCGTGGATACTGCAATCGTTTCAGTTGTTGGTGGAGATTTTCCACAAGAATACATCGATTTATTAATTTCAAAAGGAATTAATTTAGATGGAATGGAAATCGTAAAAGAAGGAAAAACATTCTTTTGGGAAGGTAAATACCATAATGATTTGAACACACGTGATACGTTAGCAACAGAATTGAATGTTTTAGAAACGTTTAATCCAATTGTTCCTCAAGATCGCAAATCTCCAGACGTTTTGATGTTAGGAAACTTACATCCATTGGTACAAAAAGGAGTGTTGACACAATTAGATAATCGTCCAGGTTTGGTTGTTTTAGATACAATGAACTTTTGGATGGATTGTGCTTGGAATGAGTTGATGGATGTGATCAAAGATGTTGATGTAATTTCTATTAATGACGAAGAAGCGCGTCAAATGTCAGGTGAATATAGTTTAGTGAAAGCTGCTAAAAAAATCATGACATTCGGACCAAAAACAGTTATCATCAAAAAAGGTGAACATGGAGCTTTATTATTCCAAGAAGAACAAGTTTTCTTTGCACCAGCTTTACCATTAGAAGATGTTTTCGATCCAACAGGAGCAGGAGATACATTTGCAGGAGGTTTCTCCGGATACTTAGCAAAAACAAACGATTTTTCTTTCGATAACATGAAACGTGCAATTGTTTACGGATCTGCATTAGCATCTGTAACATGTGAAAAATTCGGTACTGAATCATTAGGAGATTTAACACGTGATGGTTTAGCTGAACGTTTGAAAGAATTCAAAAAATTAATGGATTTCTCAATTAATTTATAAGAGAATTATTCATCAAAATATTTAAAGCCTTGCATTTGCAAGGCTTTTTTGTTTTATATTAGATTGTAAATTATTTATATGCAGATTATTCTTGAAATAATTTTTATTGCGATTAGTGAACTTATAATAGAAATTTTTGGAATACGAGTTCGATATATTATTTTAAAACTATTTAATCCAAAGTTAAATTTTGAGGAATTTTCTCAAAATGAATCAGGTTGGCATAAATTTTATAATGCAGTAGTAGGTTTGTTAATTCTAATTGGATTAATATTTGGTGTTGCTTTCTTATATTTTAATTAGAATGAAAATGAAAAACAAAATTATACATCTTCTCATATTGGCATTTTCCTCTTTACTTTCTGGAATAATGATTTCGAAAATGTCATTCATCGGTAAAATAGGAATCACAATTATTTACAACGAATATACGATCCTGAAATCGTGGTGGAAAACAGCCTTGTTATTATTCGCTATACAAGCTGTTATTTTTATCGTATTATCCATTTGGAATGAGAAAACAACGAAACGTTTTAAACGTTTGTTATTGCCTCTCATTTTCCTTTTTATGGGAATTATTGGATTAATTTATTGCTATTACGATTTTACTGAAACCTCACATCGTTTATTGAAAAAGACTTTCCATTTCGGATTTTATATTTTTTGGTTTACGTGGTTTGGGAATTGTATATTTTTTATGACAAAAAAATCTCAAAAAGTAGAAGAAATTCCGCAAGAAACAGAAGTGTATTAAAATAAAAAGCTCATCAAATTTTGATGAGCTTTTGCTTTTGTGACCGAGACAGGATTCAAACCTGTAACCTCTTGAGCCGTAATCAAGTGCGCTATTCAGTTGCGCCACTCGGCCATTCCGGATAAGAAACTATTGTTCTTATTTTGGACTGCAAATATAAAGACTATTTTTGAATCTGCAAATATTTTTTTAAATAAAATTATCCTCGATCTCTATCGCTTATGAGCATCATCATAAAACTCAAAACAAAAAGTGTATCATTTTCGGATGATTGATATTGATTTAATTTAAATTTTCGTCCAAAGAATGAAGGTTCTTTTGATACTTCCATCATTTCTCTTCCTTGTAAATCAGTTAAAACATATTTTGGATTGAAAATATAACCTGAGAAAAATCCTACAACGGGAATTTCTCCAACCATTCCGTCCATCATACGCGTAAAACCACTACGTTCGTTGATTGTAAATAAATGATTATCATTTGCGTCGTAAATATGAAAAGTCGCTTTCCAAAAGGATTTGAAAGTTTTTCGTTTTGCTTTACCAACAACATTTCCGTTCGCATCTGTAATGGTAAAAGTTTGTTGAAAATCGATGATTTTATTCGAACGAAGTTGAAAAAGTTCTTCTTTTTTCGATGAATCACGGTAGATTTTAATCACATCTCGCCACGAAAGAATTTTTTCGCGTACATAAAACACAGGTTGATTATTAGCATCTGTTACAGAAAAATCATTGGAAAAAGTTGCAATATGAAACTTTATATCAAGCGGAAATTTTAGGTTGTTTAAATTCATAAGTATTGAGTAATTTTTATCAAAAATAGATTTTTTTCTGACATAAAAAAAGGTTCAGAATTTCTGAACCTTAAGTTTATAAATAATTTCTTACTTCATCTAAATGTGTAATTGTAGGAACATCATCCATCGAAAAATTATCATCTAATCGATCAAAGAAAATCGCTGACATTCCGAAAGCTTTTGCGCCAACAGCATCCGCAATCCAATCGTCACCAATGTAAATTGATTCATCTTTTTTAGCACCAGATTTTTCCATTGCCAAAGAAAAAATACGAGGATCAGGTTTCAAGATTTTGATTTCGTCTGCATAAGTCACCGTATCAAAAAAACCATTTAATTCTGATGTTTCAATTTTACGTTTCGAAACTTCGATAAATCCATTTGTGATAATGTGTAATTGATATTTTGGTTTCAAATAATCCAACAATTCCATTGCTCCATCCACCACTTCATTGTAATTGGTAATCGTTTCCATGTATTCATCTTCAAAAATCTTTGCTAGAGCATCATTATCAATCCCAAGATTATCAAAAGCTTCTTTGAAACGACGAGCACGTAATTCTTCTTTTGTAATTTTTTTGTCACGAATCAAAGCCCAAAGACCTTCGTTGCTATCGTGATAAAATGGATGAAATTCCTCGAATGTAAAACCATATCTATTTTCTACATCATACTTTTTGTAAAGCTCATCTAGCGCGAATTTTGCATTTTTTCTGAAATCCCAAAGTGTGTTATCAAGATCGAAAAAAACGTGTTTTATTGTGTTCATAAATGCAAAGCTAAGGATTTTATGTAGATTTGCTGATGAAGAAAATATCAATTGAAAGCGAAGTTAGAAAAATTTAAAACGAAGAATGCCAAAGGTGTTTTGTCTTTGTTGGCAGGTAACACAATTGCGCAAGTGATTATGTTTATTGGCGGAATTATTTTGGCTCGAATTTATGGTCCAGAAGCATCGGGAACTTACAATGCTTTTTTGAGTTTTGTGGCCATTCTTTCTATTTTGACAACATTTCGTTTAGAGAATATTTTCGTGATTTCGAAATCATCGAAAGCGATTAGAAATTTGTTTACAACCTTATTATTAGTGAGTAGTATTGTAACGATTTTATTCTTTTTGGGTTATGCTATTTTAGAAAAAATTTTCACATTCAAAACCTCCTTATTTATTGTTTTCTTAAGTTGTGTTGCAGGGGTATTTACAGCTTGGAACAATGTACAAAATACGTTGTTTACAAAGTATAAATTATTCAAAAGTATTTCGACTGGATTTGTGATTAATGCGTTGTTTTCGGTTTTTTTTCAGTTCATTTTTTATTGGATAGGCTACAAAGAAACAGGATTGATTTATGGAACAATTTTCGGAACTATTTTGTCTTGTGCATATTATTTTTCAATTACAAAAGGACGATTTTCTTCCATTGACTTTGGGTTGGCTAAACGAACAATTTCTAAGAACAAAGAAATCATAAAATATACATTACCCTCAGAATCGTTGAATGCAATTGCTAACAATTTATTGCCAATTATGATCGCGATTTATTTCTTGAAAGAAGATGTAGCTTTTGTGGGAAATTCAGCTAAAGTTTTGGTTGTTCCTTTGACGTTGCTTTCCAATTCGATGTCTAAAGTTTTCTTTCAGAAATCTGCTGCAATGATTGATCATCGTTCACATCAATTATATGATTTATCGAAAAAAGTGGTGCTGTACAATGTTGGAGCAATTGCTGTTTTTCTTTTGTTGATGAATTGTATCGGAATTTTTATTCTCGAGTGGATGCTTGGACCAGAATGGCGAGGTCTGCATATTATGACGTGGATACTTTCATTTTGGATTTTGTGTCGTTCTGCAATGAATCCTATTCAGCAAATAGTTGTGGTTATCAAGAAAAATCATTACGCACTATACTTCAATATTTATTTGGTTTTCGTCACATTGATTACTTGTGTGATTGGCGGACTAAATAAAAACATACTTTTGACGTTATCTCTATATTCTTTCTTTGCAGGAATGGGCTATTTGGTTCAACTTTACTTTGTAATGAAAGAACTGAAACGTTATAAAAAGTTAGGTGAATAATTCGAGAAAAAATATTTTAGCTTTAGCATCTTGGTATCCGAGTAGAATTTTTTTAGATAATGGAGATTTTATTCAGCGCCATTTACGTTCTATCTCTACTTTAAATAATGTGACGCTTGTTCATGCAGTAAAAGATGAAAATTTAAAATCTAATTTTGAAATAGATGATTCTATCAACCAAAATGTAAGGGAAATAATTGTTTATTTTAAACCATCTTTTTTTCGTCCGTTTAATTTAATCAAACAATTTATAGCTTTTCTGAAAGGAGTTTCTTTGGTTAATAATTTTGATATAATTCATCTCAATGTTGTTTATCCAGCTGGTTTAGTTGCTTTGTTTTTGAAAAATAAATACAAAAAACCAATAGTTTTAACAGAGCATTGGACAGGATTTTCTCCAGAACGTTTTATTTCATTTCCATTTTACAAGAAGTTTTTAATTAAAAAAATACTTAGAAAGGTAGATGTTTTAACGCCTGTTTCAAATGATTTAGCACAGAAAATACTTAAAATTTATCCTATAACAATTGTAAAAATTATTCCAAATGTTGTGGATGTAGAATTGTTTTCGGTAAAAGAAGATTGTAAAATAAAAAGAATAACTTTTTTACATCTTTCGCATTTAGAAAATGAACATAAAAATATTTTAGGAATGTTGAATGTTGTTAAAAAGTTAGTTGATAATGGTTATAATTTTGAATTTCAGATTGGAGGAAATGGAGATTTAACTTTGATTAATAATTTTGTTGAAGAAAATAATTTGTCTGCTTTTGTAAAATCTTTTGGGCGATTACAACATTTTGAAGTGAATCAAAAGATGAAAAATGTGAATTGTTTTGTACTTTTTAGTAATTATGAAAATCAACCTTGTGTACAAATAGAAGCTTTTGCTTCGGGAATTCCTGTTATCGCAAGTGATGTTGGTGGAATTAAAGAATTTATGCCAAATAATTTTGGATTTATTGTGAATAAAAATGATGAATCAGCACTTTATAAAGCAATGGTTGAGGTGATAGAAGGTTATGAATTTGCAACACCAAAGGAATTAAATAATTATGTTTTGAATAATTTTTCTAAGGAAGAAATTGCTCAACAATTTGATGATGTCTACACGAAAGTTTTAGAATGAAAGATTTAATCAAATTCATACAATCCTTTTTACAAAACAATGGTTTTTACGTTTTTTTATCTTTTGTGGTAGAAAAATTAGTGATGTTGATTAATACCATTTTCATTGTAAAAATGATTCCTCAAGATGAATTTGGTCGTATAACACTTATCGCATCTATCATTGGGTTTGTTACGCCATGGAATGGATTAGGTTCATTACAGGTTTTGATGAAATTTGGTGCTGGTGAAGAAAATGAACAAACACGTAAAGACCTAAGTCGAAAATTATTTAGAAATGGTGTTATTAATCAGCTTATTTTATGTAGTCTTTTTATTGTAATTGCTAATTTTTATGCCATAAAATTTGATCATTTATTGTGGATTATTCTCTTGTTTTCTGTTCGTCTTTTGGGCTTATTTTTCCAATCACATCTTACAATTGATTATCGTATAAATGGTTTTAATAAAAAGTTTGCTTCATTAAATATATTGATTAACTGTTTGGGACTGATTTTTACATTTTTCTTAACCATCAACTTTGGAGCAATTGGTTATATGATTTCGCTGGCGATTACACCTTTTATTAGTTTATTTTTCTATTCTAAAACAATTTTACAACAATCAATAAGTGGTTTAAGTGAAATGAATTGGAAAATGATGTGGAAATATGGAAGAATGGAATCTTTGGCTTATTTCGCTTCAGAGTTATTGTTTTCGATTGATATTGGAATGATTGCGATTTTTATGACAGATAAAGATATTGCTTTGTATAAAGTTGCGATTCTTTTGCCTATGAATTTATTATTTATTCCGACTATATTATTTCAAACCGATTTTCCTCGAATTATTAAAAATAGTCAGAACAAGGATTTTCTGAAATTTTATATAAAAAATTATTATAAGCTATTCATTCCTATAGGAATTAGTATTCTTTTAGGAAGTTATTTTCTTAGAGATTTTATAATCGAGTTATTTTTCAATAAAAGTTATTTAACTGGTGGTACAGTTTTTTTTATTGCAACAATAGCAGTTGTTTTAGCAATGTTGTTTAGAGTATTATACATTAACTTGAATAGTACAATAGGAAGATCAGATTGGAATGTAAGAGTATCAATCCTCTCAATTGTTTGTTTAGTTATTTTTGATGCGCTATTAATTCCTTTTTATGGAATAGAAGGAGCAGCTTTAGGTATGTTAATAACTTTCTTAATTTCTGGATTATACGCATATTATTTGTTTAATAAGTATTTAAAAAATATTTAAAAATGTCATTATCAAAAAAAATATCAAAATTTATAAATGGATTTTTTCAAATTTGTAAGAATCCTTGGTTATTAAATATTATCATTGACCAAAATGAAAATTGGGAAAAGAAAACGCCAAATCATTATAAGAAAGGACTAAATCAAGTTTCTTTAGATCAATTATTTCCAAATTTTGACGGAAAATTAGATACAGTTGCTTTTTTAGATGGCGGTTCTTTGATTACAGATTTATTACTGCTGAAAAATGCGTGTAAAGAATTTGAACAATGTAAATATTTCGAAATTGGAACTTGGAGAGGAGAAAGTATTGTTAATTTGATTGATGTTGCTGATGATTTGAATACGTTAGATTTAGATACAAAGGATTATAAAACGTATAACTTTTCACAAGATTATGAAAATGCACATGGTTTTTTTATAAAAGATAAATCTAAAATAAAACAACATTTAGGAGACTCGACTAAATTTGATTTTTCAGGATTGAATAAAAAATTTGATGTAATTTTTATCGATGGAAATCATCGTTTTGATTTTGTAGTTTCGGATACAAAAAATGTTTTTGAACATCTGATTCATGAAAACTCTATCGTTATTTGGCATGATTATGCATTCTCGCCAGAAAAGATACGTTTTGAAATATTGAATGCAATTATAAAAGGAGTTCCTAAACAATTTCATAAAAATCTATATCATGTAGAAAATACAATGTGTGCTATTTATACACCAAAGAATTATGAAGGAAATATTCTTAAACTTTACGATAATCCAAAGAGAATTTTTTCTATAGATTTAAAAATTAATTAATGAGAAACAACATGCTTCTGTAGTAGTTTCTGAATATAAAATTTATAACGATTCTTTTTTATAAAAATTGCTGGGTTAGAAATACAATTATCCATCGGAAGTCGCTGAATATTTGTTGAAATCTCATCGTTTTTTATTCCTGCCGTACCAAATGTAAAATCGGATTTTATAGTATTAAAAAAGTTTATAGAAACTCCATCATCTGTAAAAGGAAAAGAAAAAACTCGATAATCCAAATTAAACTTTTGTTGGATAAAATCTAAACTTTCATTTGTCTCTATAAGTTGTTGTTCAAAAGAAATATCGCGATAATAAGGATGATTCATTGAATGTGCGCCAATTGTAAAGCCTTGATGAATTAATGCTTTAATTTCATTTTCATTCAAATAAATTTCAACATCATTTAGTTTTATTTCTTGTTTTAAAATTAATGAATTAATTTTTTTAAGATCATGAATAGAATAATTTAAAAGTTCTTTTTTAAGGTTATTGTCTGTAATGTTTTCTAAAATGAAAGCAACTTTATACCGATAAAAAACTTCTTGATTGTCAATAAAATTTGGATTGATAAAAAAAGTTGCATCTAAATTTCGTTCTTTTAATATTGGAGCAATTATAGAGTAACATTGTTTCAAACCATCATCAAAACTAAGATGAAAGTAATTTTCTTGAGGAATAGAACCATTTTTTTCGTATAAATCAATTAATTCAATCATAGAAATATTGACATAATTTTTCTGAAAAAAATCTAATTCACGTTGAAATTGATCAATAGATTTTAATGGATATAATTGATCGATATGAATTAATCTTTTATCTGAAACTGTATGGTAAAAAGGAAATATATTTTTTTTGAATAAATTTAATATCATAAAATAGCAGTCTTAACGTTTGTAAGTAATGAATGCAATTAAAACATTTTATAAAAAAATATTTTCCGAAAAGATAAGAATTAATAATAGAAAAAATTTAAAGAAATTGAATGGATTATTTCTGAAAGGAAATAATTTTTATTGTAATTGTTGCGAACAATCTTTTTCTAAGTTTTTGGATAAATCAAACGGTATAGATAACCGAGAAAATGCTGAATGTCCAAATTGTGGTTCATTAGAAAGGACAAGAGTTTTGTTAGAGTTTATAAAAAATGAAACAGATTTATTGGTTAAACCGAATAAATTATTGCATATTGCTCCAGAAGACGCATTGAAAAATATTTTTAAACAGACCGATAATTTACGTTATATCAATGCTGATATTAACATTAATCTTGCTGATGAAGAAATGGATATTACTTCAATAAATTATCCTGATAACACATTTGATTATATAATTTGTTGTCATGTTTTAGGGCATATTCCAAACGAAAAAAAGGCAATTGATGAATTGTTTCGCGTTCTAAAAAAAGGAGGAAAAGCTTTGATTCAAACTCCTATTCATCCAATAAATAATACGTTTGAAAATGCTGAATTTAAGACAGAAGAAGAACGATTAAAAAATTATGGCGAAAAAGATTTATTGAGATTGCATGGACAGGACTTTCAAGAAAGATTAAAACGTGAAAATATAATTGTCGAAAAAATAGATTATCGAAATAAAATTGATCATAATTTAGCAAAGAAACTTTCTGTTGGAAATGGCTATCGTGAATTAATTTTTCTTTGTCAAAAAGTCTAAATTAGAATAGTTTGTATAATGATTTTTTATAGCACCAAAACCTTGCATAAATTTAGCTATAGAAGGAATCATAGAACCTTCGAAATCAAGTGTTAATTCTGAATTAGAAAAGTTTTTGATAATGTAATCTATTATGTAAGCTGATCCAAAATTACTTTTTGAATTCTTATTTCTTGCAAAAGCAAAATTATAAACTCGATTTTTAGAAATCATGATTAGTTGACAACCAATTAAATTTTCTTCTTGATCAAAAATTTCATAAATATTAATAATTTTTTGATTAAATAAACTTTGAATTTTTTCTTGCGAATAGTTTATTAAATTATTTGCGATCAAATATTCATAAGATGAATTTATTTTGAAAAATCGATTTAATTGAGTAACTTTTTCAATGTTATAATTGGATTTTTCTACTTTACGAATTTCATTTTTTCTATTTCTACTGTAATTTGAAAATAAAATTTCATAATCTTGATTCAAATCTAAAATATAATTAACCTTTTTCTGTCCCTTCGGTTCAAACATCTCTGTATTTTCCTCATTAAAAGCATAAGCTCTCACTAAATTTCGATGTAGTTTTTTCTCAAAAAGTTGAAAAGTTTCTTTTGAGAAATTTTCTTGATGAAAAACTCCTAATTGTTGACAATAAATTGGTTGTGTAATAAATTTTATACCAATTTTTTTTGTATATGGCAAAGGCATTATGGCTTCATAATCGTTCAAAACATAACAATCCCAATTGTTTTCAACTAAAGCATCCAAATAAAAAACTTCGGCATAAATGCGGTAATTCACCGATTTGTTGAGACATTCGGTATATTTATTAACATCTAATTTTTTTCGAGAAACTCTTTTTATCATTTAAAAATACTTTCGTAAACTTTTCGCCATTCAGTCCAATCTTCGTTCAAGTTTGATTGGTGGAATAATGTTATAAACGTTCCGTTTGTGGCTTTAATTGTTTGTTTCAATCGTTTTATTTCTTCTAGAGCTTGTTGCGGTGTTAATTTTAAATAATTTTTCAATGTAACATCCATTGCAACAAAAGGATATATAGTTAACAATGTTTGTTGATTTGTTGATAAGTCAAACCATTTGAATGGAGTAGATGTTCCAGCTCTAAAGCCTAATTGATGAGGGAATCCCATGGTATAATCTTCTAAAATTTCATTTATTAACAATTGTTGATAAGTGAGAGGAATGCTCAATTTAATGAAATGTTGACGTGATTTTTTTATAGGTTGATTGATGATTTTTTCTAATCGATTAATTTCAGTTGTTAATTTATTTTGTTCGAAATTAGATTGATAAGAAGGATGAATTCCAATTTTTGCCCAAGTTGAAATGTTATTTATTAAATCTTTTTGAGCATTATTTTTCCAATGATGATTTTTATCGAAAGTAGAATAATCACCCAATAACCAAAAGAAAATTGTTTCGACTTGATGTTTTTCAGCTAAATCTTTCAAATAATCAAATGTATCATAAGGATCTTTTTCTTTCTGATTCAAAATTTTGATTTGATTCTGAAATTCTTTGAAATCACCTTTTAAAATTTTCTTTGAAAGTGAACCAAATTTTATTTTAGGAGAATGATGAAGATATTTCCATGCATAATCTACGTCATGAGTATTAATCTGTTTGAAAACTCTCTGTTTAAAATAAATTTCAGGAAATTTAGACTTTATCTTTTTTTGAATTTCAATACAAATTTCATCTACAATTGGTTTCGAATAATCTAAATCCGAACCTAAAAAACGATTGTGTTTATCAAATTTTTCTGGTTTTGCAATGTATTCTTCATAACGAGAAAGCCAATAAAAACATTTCCCAAATTCGTTTAAAATTGAATAATCAACATTTTCTTGAATGGTAGTTTCCAATAAAATATCATCAACTTTATAATTGATTTCATTTTCTAAAAATTGATTTGAAAAGTTGATTTTTGGTAAAATTGATTGTGAAAACTCATCAAAATCTGTAGTCGTTTTGTAGTCAATTCCAGAAAAATTATGAAAAATAAAATCGAAAATATATTCAATTCGATTCGTTATTTTTTCTGTAAATATGATGATTTTTTGACTCAAAATAGTTTTCAATAAAGCTTAAAGATATCAAATTAGACCATCATCCGCAAATGAATAAAAATCTTTTTGAGAAACAATAATGTGATCTAAAACTTGAATATCTAAAAGAGTGGCACCTTCTTTTATTTTTCGAGTAATGTGTATATCAGACTGACTTGGAGTAAGATTTCCAGAAGGATGATTGTGAGAAAGTATCATTCCAGTTGCCATTAACTCTAAGGCACGTTTAAAAATTACTCGAATATCGACAGCGGTTTGATTAATTCCACCTCGTGAAATTTGCTCAGTTTTAATGATTCGATTTCCTTGATTGAGAAACATTACCCAAAATTCTTCGTTTGGTAAATCACCAATTTGTTGTTGTAAAATTATGGATGCGTCTTTGCTTGAAGTAATTTTGTCGCGTTCTAAAATCTCTTGCGAATTTCGTCTTCTTCCAATTTCCATTGCTGTGATTATCGAAATTGCTTTTGCTTCTCCAACTCCTTTGAATTTGCATAAATCTACAATTGAATATTTTGCTAATTCATTCCAATTATTGTTTGCAGAATTTAAGATTCGTTTTGCTAACTCTACAGCGGATTCATCACGATTTCCACTTCCCATGATAATCGCTAACAATTCGGTATCAGAAAGTGACGAACGCCCTTTTAAAGCTAATTTTTCGCGAGGACGATCATCTTCATTCCAGTTTTTTATCGAATTTTTATTCTCTAAGTAATCCATTTATATAAGGGATTGATTTTGTATTTTACAATATAATAAAAAAAGCTCGAACAAATTTGTTCGAGCTTGATATTTAATGAAATAGTTTTTTTTATTTATTGACTTTTGCCCAAGTATCTTTAAGGGTAACTGTTCTATTGAAAATTAACTTTTCTGTAGAAGAATCACGATCTAAAGCAAAATATCCAATACGTTGAAACTGGAATTTATCCTCCACTTTGGCTTCTTTCAAAGCAGGCTCAGCAAAACCTTCTTTTACAGTTAAAGAATTTGGATTGACAAATTGTAAAAAGTCAACATCTTTCTCTGCATCTGGAGATTCAACTGTAAATAAACGATCATATTCTCGAACTTCGATCGGAATATTCTCTGTTGCAGAAACCCAATGCAACGTACCTTTTACTTTACGTTTAGAAGCTTCAGTTCCACTTCCAGACTTCGTTTCAGGATCGTAAGTTGCATAGATTGTTGTGATATTTCCTTCAGCATCTTTTTCTACTCTTTCAGCTTTAATGAAATATGCACCTTTCAAACGAACTTCGTTTCCTAATGATAAACGGAAGAATTTTTTAGGCGCTTCTTCCATAAAATCTTCACGTTCGATGTAGATTTCTCTTGTGAAAGGAACGATACGAGTTCCAGCTGTTTCATCTTCCGGATTATTCTCAATTTCTAATTCCTCCACTTGTCCTTCTGGATAATTTTCGATTACCACTTTCACTGGATCAATAACAGCAAAAACACGAGGAGCAATTTTATTTAAATGATCACGAACAGAGAATTCTAATAACGAAATATCCAATACATTATCACGTTTTGCAACACCGGCTGTATTCCAAAAATTCTTAATCGATTCTGGCGTATAACCGCGACGACGCAAACCTGAAATAGTAGGCATACGTGGATCGTCCCAACCTGTTACAACTTCTTCTTGAACCAATTTCATCAACTTACGTTTACTTGTAATCATGTACGAAACATTACCACGAGCAAATTCGCGTTGTTTTGGTTTTTGAGGTTGATTTGGTAGTTCCACATTGTTCGCGTACCATTCGTATAAATCGCGATGATTTTTGAATTCTAATGAACATAATGAGTGTGAAATTCCTTCGATATAATCAGATTCTCCATGCGTCCAATCGTACATTGGGTACATTTTCCAAGTGTCTCCAGTACGGTGATGAAGACGTTTCAAAATACGATACATAACAGGGTCGCGCATGTTCATATTAGGAGAAGTCATGTCTATTTTTGCACGTAAAACATGTGTTCCTTCTTCAAATTCTCCCGCTTTCATTCGTTCGAAAAGATCTAAATTTTCTTCAACAGAACGATTTCTATAAGGAGATTCAATTCCTGGTTCAAAAGGTGTTTTACGTTGTTCATTAATCACTTCTGAAGACTGGTCGTCGATGTACGCTTTTCCTTCTTTAATTAATTGAACAGCCCAATCGTAAAGCTGCTGGAAATAATCAGAAGCATAGCGTTCTTCAGCCCACTCGAAACCTAACCATTTCACATCTTCGCGGATAGAATCTACGAATTCTTGCTCTTCTTTGTCAGGATTAGTGTCATCAAAACGTAAGTTTACAGGCGCATTGTAACGCTGTCCTAAACCGAAGTTTAAGCAGATTGCTTTTGCATGCCCGATATGCAAATAACCATTTGGTTCTGGTGGGAAACGAAAACGTAAATTTTCTTTCGGCATCCCGTTGGCTAAATCATCTTCGATGATTTGCTCAATAAAATTCAATGATTTTTTTTCTTCTTCCATTTTTTAATTACGATTGAGTTTGCAAAGGTACGAAATTGACAATAAATATAATGTCGAAAATTCCGGATTTTACAATTAGAAAAATTCAATCAAAAAATAGAAGTAAATAAATGATTTATAATGGATAAGTTACCCCAAATAAATTTCCAATAATCCGTTTGGAATTTGGATAAGCATTGCTTTTTCGTTACGATTAACTTCTAAGATCCACTCATCAATCATCGGGATTAAGATTTCTTTTCCGTTTGCATCTACTTCAAAATAAGCTTGTGCAGCAGAATCGTTAACAGATTTTATCGTTCCAACTTCTGTATTTGTTTGATCATAAATCGTGAAACCAACAATTTCGTGGTAATAAAAATCTGTTCCAGAAAGTTCTGGTAATGATTTTAGAGGTAAATAAAGTTCGCGATTGATTAATTTGTCGACATCTTCGTCTTCAACATCTTCAAATTTTACTAATAATTTTGTGCCTTGATAAGGCTGAGAAGTTTCGAAAAAAAATGGAACCAGTGTACCATCTTGCTCGATGAACACTGCTTCCAAAGTATCGTATAATTCTGGTTCGTCTGTATCCAAGTGAATGATTAAATTACCTTTGAAACCATGTCTCTTTGTAACTTTACCTAAATAGTAGCAATCATTTTTTGTCATTTGGAACGTCTCTGAACTTAAAAATTATTCTTCTGTAGCAACTTCTTCAGTTGTACCTTCTGCTTCTTCAGCAGGAGTTTCTTCAACTTGTGCAGCAGCTTCAGCTTCCTGAGCAGCTTTTACACGAGCTTCATTAACAGCTTTTTCAGCTTCTAATGCAGCAGCTTTAGCAGCAGCAGCACCTGAAGTTAAACCGTCTTTTTTAGCTTGAACTTTTTCACCTTTAGCTTCTAACCAAGCGTCGAAACGTTTGTCAGCTTCTTCTTGAGAAAACGCACCTTTAGCAACACCACCTAATAAGTGTTTTTTCATAAAAGCACCTTTGTAAGATAATAAAGCTTTAGCAGTATTAGTTGGCTCAGCACCAGTTTGTAACCATTTTACAGCAGAATCAACATTTAATTCTACAGTTGCAGGGTTAGTAATTGGGTTGTAAGTACCTAATTTTTCGATGAAACGACCATCACGTTTTGCTCTTGAGTCAGCAACTACGATGTGAAAGAATGGTTTTCCTTTACGACCATGTCTTTGTAATCTAATTCTTGTAGCCATAGTATAACTAATTATTTTGGGAACTCGTCCCGTTTTACAAATTTGAGGTGCAAATATACAAAAAAATAATAATATGAATTAGAATTAGTATTCAGATATTAATTCTAATTTTATATAAATCAATTTCATGAAATATTTAACATTAATGATACTTACATTATTATTGTCATGTAAGACCAATTCTACTGAGCTTAATAAGAAAAATGATATAGACTCGGTGATTATTAATGATGACCATATTAAAATTAATGATACACTAATTATAAGAGATTCAACAATAACTCCTTCAATAATTAGTGAATAAAATTACATAAATAAACATAGTATGAAGAAAACATTTATTTTATTATTTACATTATTTGGATTGTCAGCTTCTTTTGCGCAGGATAATAATGCGATTTTTTATAAAAAACTGGAAGAGCAGCAATTAAAGAATGAACAGAAGTTTAATAGTCTACAGAATAAGAATGCTAAATCTGTAATTGTAGATCAATCAAAAGGAATTTCTAATCTCGCAGGTTTTATAGAAGATTCACCTTTTTTTTACCAAACTGATGATATTAGAGCAAATACAGGAGCGGGTATTACTGAGTTACAAAATGAAGGTATTAATGGTTTTGTTTTGAATGGGAAAGATGTTAGTGTACTAGTAATGGACGGAGGGGCAGCGCTAGGAACACATATTGAGTTTAGAGATCTTGATTATGGAAATTCAAGCAGATTATTTGATACCGAAAATGGAGCAACTGCAATATCTGATCATGCAACTTCTGTATCAGGTTTTATTGCAGCCGAAGGTAGAGCTTCATTTAATGGATACCCACAATATGCAGCTAAAGGAGTATTAACAAAAGCTAAAATAAAAAATAGCAGTTTTAATACAACAACAAATGGAAACAATATACAGAAGCTTTTAAATGCAAAAGAAAATTTATCTAATCATTCTTATGGTGTAAATTTAGGATGGGATAATTATTATTCTAAGACAGATAAATTAGGTCCTGGATGGTATTTTAATATGACAAATTATCAAGATTTAGTTAAGGACGCCAGTGCTACTTTGAGTGGATCTTATTATAGTTCTGATGCTGATTTTGACAAGACGGTTTATAATAATCCAAATTATATTGTTGTTAAATCAGCAGGTAATTATTATGGTTCGGGACCAGATGCCTCTGATACTAATCCAAAATTCCAATACAAAGATGGGATTTGGACACCTTTTACTGCATCGGAAGTAATACCTTCAAAAAATTGTATTAATGATGCATATTGTATTGGTTGGGGGTCATTGGCTAAAAATATCATTGTTGTAGGAGCGGTTAAATTACCGAATACTACTGATTATAAATTTACGACATTAACAAAAGATAATAGAGCAACATTTTCAAGTGTTGGACCTCGTAAAGATGGAGCAATTAAACCAGATATTTCTACTTATGGAGATTCTTTGATTGCTCCTTCATATGACTCATCAAATCCTACACAAAATAATGTATTTATTATAGGAAGTGGTACATCTTTTTCTGCACCAATTGTGACGGGGGCAATGGGAATGTTGACTCAGTTACAAAGATTAGTAAATAATAATTCTACATTTACTTTTTTTGGAGATGAAGCTAAAACACTACTTTTACATACTGCTGATGAGGCTGGAGATAATGATGGACCAGATATTTATTTTGGTTGGGGATTATTAAATACTAAAAAAGCAGCAGAGGTTTTATTAGATGATACAAAATTGTTTGAAAGAAAATCAAAAGTTTCAGGTACAGATATAGTGTATGAAATAACTTCCGATGGAACACCTTTGAAAGCAAGTATTTCCTGGATAGACCCAGAAGCAGCTTATTTTAAAAATATAAATGATTTATTTTATAATCAGTCTTCAAGATTGATTAATGATTTTGATTTAAGAGTAGTAGAAAGTTCTACAAATGTTACTTATTTTCCATGGAAATTAGATTTAAATAATGTTACTGGTCCTGCAATCAAAGGAGATAATACAGTAGATAATTATGAACAAGTTCTTATAAAGACTCCAACAAAAGGAGCAAAATATAAAGTTATTATTTCAAATAAAGGAAATTTAATAGATAACGCAGGAGTTAAAAAGAATCAGGATGTTACTGTATTGATAACAGGTAGAACAACTGGAGCTCTTAATACAGATGAGTTAGCTGTTGATAAATCGATTTCTGTTTATCCAACATTAGCAAAAGATATTGTAAATGTACAGACAACTGAAAAAATAACAGTTGTAGATATTTTTGATATGACCGGAAAAAAAGTTTCGTCTTCGGATAAGAAACAAATTAATATTTCAAATTTACCGACAGGTGTTTATATTATTAATATCAAAACAGATAAACAATCGGTTTCTAAGAAAATTGTAAAACAATAGAACAGTATTTTTTCTATTAATTTAAAACTTCAATAACATTGTTATTGAAGTTTTTTATTTTAGCGTGAAATAGATTATTAAAAAATGAACAAACAAGAAATACTTATTCAGACACAAGCTTATATCAAAAAAACTTTTTTAGATGAAGGAACAGGACACGATTATTTTCACATAGAACGTGTGGTGACAAATGCGAAGAAGATTTTAGAAACTGAAAATGCAGATTCTTTTTTGGTTGAATTAGCAGCTTGGACACATGATATCGGTGATTATAAATTGCATAATGGAGTTGATAAATCGGAGGAATTAATTAGAAAATTTTTAGAATCAATTCATGTAGAGGAAGAATCAATTCAGAAAGTATTGGAAATAGTCTCGCAAGTTTCATTTAGTAAAGGAAATAAACCAACAACTATCGAGGCTGAAATTGTGCAAGATGCTGATCGTTTAGATGCAATTGGAGCGGTTGGTATTGCGCGTTGTTTTGCATATGGCGGAAGTGTAGGTAGTATTTTATATAATCCGTACGATAATTCGAAAGACGCTTCTAGCGTGCAACATTTTTATGATAAATTATTTAAATTAAAAGAGTTGATGAATACCAAAACAGCAAAAGAAATTGCTTTAAAACGTCATCAGTATATGGAAAATTTTATCGAAGAATTTTATCAAGAAGTGAAATAATATTGTAACTTATTATTCATTTAATTATCCTTAATGCAACTAAAATTTACTCTAATTTATTTGTCACTTTTATTGATATGCAGTTGTGCTTCTGTCGAGAAATATAATGCAGATATTGATAAAGAGATTCCTGCGAATAAATTGAAAAAAGATGTAGATTTTGTTTATAAAAAACTAAAAAGATATCATCCAAAATTAGATTTATATACTTCTCAAGAACAAATTGATTATAAATTTGATAGTCTTAAAAAGTCAATTGATAAACCATTGAAACCAAATGATTTTTATGTCAAGTTTTTTCCGATTTTCGAAAGTTTAGAACATGGTCATACAGATATTTATCCGATATATAAACGATTAGAAAAGAGCAAGGAAAAAAAATACAAAGAATCTAAATCTGCTTTTAGTGATTATAGTTTTTTTTGGCAAAATGATTCAGTTTTTTTAGTGACAGATTACAGTAAAATCAATCCGATTAATCAAGGTTCAGTTTTGCTTTATATAGATAGTGTTTCTACAAAGTATTTATACGATAAATATAAAAAAAGTATTTATGGAGATGGTGAAAATCAAACTTTTTCGGATAATGTCTTTAACCGAACTTTTCTCAATTATTTTACTTTAGAAAATGGAATTAAAGATTCGGTTGAATTAACTTTTAAAATGGGGAATTCAATCATCCGAAAAAAAACATTTCGTACCTATCCAAAACCTAAAAATGATAAGATTTCAGAACTACCAAAAATTACAAAAGAGCAGAAAGAAGTTGAGCGAAAAGTTAGGATAAAACAAAAGAAATACGGCTATTCTAAAAGTTCCAAAACCTATTCCAAAGATTTGACTTTTCCTACGAACGACAGTACGATTGCGGTGTTAAAAGTAACTGATTTCAGGAAAGGAAAAATACGCGAACTATATAAAGAGGTTTTTACGGATATCAAGAATCATAAAGTTCAAAATTTAGTTCTTGATCTTCGCAACAATGGTGGTGGTTACCTAAAAGATTCGCACTATTTATACGCTTATTTGGTCGATGATTCCAAGGCATTTTTAGGTGAAAAAATCGTCGCGAACAAAACCTCTTTTGGCAAGTCGTTGTACAATCTTTTTCCCGTTTATTCCTATCCGTTGCTTTGGTTGGGATCGGGTTATACTTATTTTTCGACGTCAAAAAATGCTAAAAATGAATACGAATTGCACATGCCTTTTTCGCATGTCAAAATAGATAAAGAGCTCGTGTATCACCACAATTTGTATGTCATTATAAATGGTGGTTCTTACTCTGCTTCGGCGTTGATTTCGGCTAATCTTCAACTAAAAAATCGAGCATTTTTTGTAGGTGAAGAAACGGGAGGAGATTTTAATGGAACGGTTGCTGGGTTGATGCCAAAATTTACGTTGCCCAATTCCAAACTCAAAATTTCGGTTGGTACAGTTTATCTTTCTCCTATTGAAAAGCGAGATGAACAGGCGCATGGTGTTTATCCAAACCAAGTTATTCAACCTAATTTGCAAGATAAAATTAAGCGTACGGATGCTGAACTGAAATGGATTTTAAATGATATTAAAAAAGGAAATATCGAATACAATAAAGCTTTAAAAATATAAAATCATCTCCTGAATTAAGGAGATGATTTTATATTTTTAGCGTTTGAGCGGGCTATTCGTTACAATCTTTTTTGTAGACACCGCGTCTACAAAAAAGGATTTCCACTACTATCCCTAACGCATTTTATTTTTTGTTGAAACTACAAAAAATAAAGTTCTGAATCGTATCAAATGGCGTTTTATGATCAATTGTAAAACATTCTATTTTCTCAAAATTAGCTTCAAAAGTTGAGGTTAACGACGTTTCATCATTTTGTTTTATTTCCAAACCACTACATTTTAATGGTCCATTTGTCGAAAAAGTTCCAATAACCATTTTTCCTTTTACAGCTTTCGAGACCAAATTTTGGTACTTTTTGATGTCATTTTCTTCTATTAAAAAATGAAAAACTGCTCTATCGTGCCAAATATCGTATTGTTCTGTAGGTTCAAATTCGGTGATATCAGCAACAATCCAAGTTACTTTTTCTGCATTATTTCCTAAACGCTTTTTTGCTCTTTCCAACGCATTTGCAGAAATATCCAAAACAGAAATATTTTCATATCCTTCTTCCAATAAAAAATCGACCAACTTACTATCTCCACCACCAATATCAATAATTTTAGCTGTTTTATCAGCTCCAAAAGAATGAATAAAATTTAAAGAAGTTTCTGGTTTTTCTTGTGTTCAACTCACTTCTTCTGGAGTTTTTACTTCATATATATGTTCCCAATGAGATTTTTTATTGTCGTTCATAGCTTTTGTATTTTGTTTAGGTGCAATTTCGACTTTTTATTTAAAATGAAGCATAACAAAAATTACAGAACTGAGTCTATTTTTTCTATAAAAAACACCTTTTACTAAATATAATGGTTATTATACACTTAAATAATTTAAGCTAAATTATTGATATTGCGAAAGTGCTGTTTTGGATAAATAAAATTGATTCAGAAACTTCTTTGTAAGGAGCATTTTTACGTTGAAACTGCATATCTAAATCACCATTTTTAAGTGTTATTTCTCAAGTTTTCGTTTAATCTTCTTGTAGTTTTTTGAACGAATAATTTTTCCTTTATCTGTAATCAAAAGAGCAGCGTAATCTTTTTGTTGATTGATAAAATTCAATCCTTTTTCTTTTCCTAAAACCATGATAGAAGTGCTAAAACCATTACACATTTCAGCATCCGTCCCAATAACTGTAACCCCTGTTAATCCTGTTGAAGGATAACCAGTTTTGGGATTAATAATGTGTGAATAGCGAACTTCATCAATCAAAATAAATTTTTCGTAATCACCAGAAGTCGTAACAGCAGCATTTTTCATTGAGAGAATATCCAACATTTTATGTCGATTAAATGGATTTGTAATTCCAATTTTCCAAGGTTCTCCATTTGGTTGATTTCCCCAAGTTGTCATATCACCAGAAGCATCAATTATACCCGCTTGTATTCCTAAGTCTTGCATGAAAGTTCGTGCTTTTTGTGCTGCATAACCTTTTCCTGTTGAACCAAAACCGATTTTCATTCCAGCTTTTTTTAAGAATATTGTTGAATTTTCTTCATCTAAAATAATGTTTTGATAACCGATTTTTTCGATGGCTTTTGAAATCTCTTCCTGAGTTGGAATCTTTTCCATTGAACCATCAAATTTCCATATTTTGTCCATTGCCGCAAAGCTAATGTCAAAAGCACCATCGGTTAGTTGCGAAAAATAAATCGCACGCTTTGTTAAGTCAAAAACTTCTCGATCTACTTTTATCGCCTTTATTCCTGCATTTTGATTGACAAGAGAAACTTGCGAAGTTGGTTTCCAGTCAGAAATCAAATTCTCAATTCTAATCATTTCATCAATTGCTTTATTGATGTTTTTTTCAACGGAAATAGAATCGGAATCAACCAATGTAATTTTGAATTTACTTCCCATTAAAATTGTATCTCTAACTCCAACCGTTTGAGCATTCATCGGAGTTAGAACATACAATAGTATAAAAGTGAATATATTTTTTAGAATGAATTTCATTTTGGTTTATTCATTTGTTATTCTGAGTTTATCGAAAAGTATAAAGCTTAAAGATACCTCGACAAGCTCGGTATGACAGGTATTAGGTTATTCTGAACTTGTTTTAGGATTGCATCAAAATTATTTTTCTAGTAACAATCCGTCAAAAATTGCCCATTTGTTTTGAATTCTTCGAATGATTTATTCAAATGTTCTTGACAGATTTGTTCCAAAACTTTCTCTACATCATGTTGCATTGTGAGAGCACCACAAATCATAAGAATTCCACCATTTTGTAATGTTTCAGCAAAGAATTTAGCATCACGATTGACTAAATCCATCACATACTGTTTATTTTCTTCACGAGAAAATGCAATGTGAAATTGACTCAAATGATTCGTAAAAATTTGTTTCGTAGCAAATTCTTGATAAGATTTTGTTGTTTCATTATCATGTCTGAAACCACAGTATAAATGCGTTTCAATATTTTTTGAATTCTCATCAATCATCCCAAGAAAAGGTGCAATTCCTGTTCCGTTTGCAATCATCACAACTTTTGAAGCTTTTGGAAATCTAAAGGCTTTATTTTTTACAATTCGAGCTTTAATCGTAGAATTTTGAACCAAATTATATAAATATTGAGAACCTAATCCAAACTCATGCAATTTTACAATTAACTGTAATTTATTATCTACTTTTCCAACCGAATATAAGCGTTCTTTGTGATCACTTTCGGGATAAATTGCTAATAAATCTCCAGATTTGAATTTCTCTTTTACATCTAAAATAACTTTAAATGTAGCATCTTCTTGTGTGATTTTAGTGGTAGAAATAACCTTAACATTTTTCAGTTCTGGTGCTTTTCCAACATACATCGCAGGCGTTGTTGCTAACGGAATATCTGTCGTTTCTTTGTATGCAATGACCCAATTTGTGAATTCTTCCGGCGATTTATCATTTACTGTTTTCAAATCCAATAATTGAGTAGCCCATTTTTGATCATTCAACCATTTGTCAACTTTAACTGCATAGCCACAATAATCTGAATATGCTCTTGATCCAAATCCTACAACAGAAAATTCGATGGATTGGTTTTGTGGAAATTGTGTGATTAATTGTTCAAATTTCTTAGCATTCGCAGGCGCATCACCAATTCCATAAGTTGAGGTAAAAATGATGAGTTGTTTTGCTTTTGGATAAATTTCATATTGATTCATCTGAGCAATGAATGATTTTTTTCCGTTTGCTAAAAATTGCTCTTGAATTTTTGAAGCAAATCCAACAGTTGCACCATTTTCTGAACCAACTAAAAGGATAATTTCAGCTTCGTTGGCTTTATATTTATTTTTGCCAATTTTCGTTTTTGTACGTTTGAACGTAATTACAAATCCTGACCAAATAAAGAATAAAATGTTAAGCGAAGCAATTCCTAAAATCGCTGCCCAAATAACATTGGTGCGACCTGTATGTAAATCGATATTGAATTTTTCTACAATTGCTGAATAAGGATTCAACGATTCTGAAATAATCGCTCCATTTACTTGATTAACCGAAACCGATTTTTTTCTTAAATGAACGATAAATGGTTCTGCTTCATCATCTGGAATAAAAGGAAATTCAATCTTTTCAACACTACTTAATTTTGTGTTTTTGAAGAATTCAATGTCTTTTAAATCTTTTGGTTGTAAATTTTCTTTGACTTGATGCTCAATTTCTTTTGGTTGACCAACTAAAGGTTCTAATCGCGCTAAGAAAATCAATGTTCCTGTTAATGCAATGATTAAAACTGGAATTAATAACCAACGTCCAGTTACAACATGAAAATATTGTGAAAAGGAGTCTTTGTTAACTTTTATAAAGAAATTTAGAATTCCTTGTTGACGTTTTACGATTAAGATTAATCCACTTATTGAAATTAACATCAATAAAAAAGATACGACACCAACAATTGCTCGTCCTGTTTCTTTTAGAAATAATGAACGGTGCAAGGCTGTGACCCAATTGATGAAATCACTTTTTGGAACAATCTCACCAATCTTTTTTCCTGTTGTAGGATCAATGTAAGATTTGATCGAATTTCCATCTTCGTCCATCGCATCAATTGTCACAAAATCATTGTGATCAACTTTTACTTCTATTATTTCAAAATAATGCTCGCGCAAAGTTGGTAAAACTTGCGCGAGTGTTATGTTATCGAAATTTTCTACTTTGTATGCGGGCGATTTTTCGTTTATTGCATCAACAGCCAAAATTACTCCTGTGATAGATAGAATAACTAAAAATGCTGAAGATAAAATTGCAAGACTCAAATGCGCATATCTCCAAATAGATAATGTCATTTTATTGAACTTTTATAAAACGTACGGCTTTAATATAAACTGAACCTTTGATACCTGCTTTGTTGTCTAAATCCGAAGAATTTAATGCAACTTCAGCATCTTTTGCGACGTATTTTTGAGTTTCTACAGCAGATTCAAAACGTAATTTGTATCCTTTATTCAATTTTGCAGTATCAAACTCGATGACACGTGTCGCTCTCGCTCCTCCAGCAACTGAAGCACTTGTGATTCCGTTTAATTTTTCTTTCTTTTTACTATTGAATTTGTGCCATTCTTTTAACGTGTTATACCACTCGTTATCTGTTCCCAAAACACCTAAAGTTTTTTCGTATTGTCCTTTTGGATTGATTAATGAAATCACTACATAGGCTTCTTTTCCCGTGTAATTATTCATCTGAATCATTGTTTTGTATTTTGTTGTTTGTGCAAAAGTGGCAGTTGCCATTAAGATTACAACTAATCCAACTAATTTTTTGATTAAGTTAAATTTCATCTCCTTCATTATTTTAAAAAGTCAATAGACACATTATTTTTCTTTAAGAATTCGTTTTCTCCAGCCAAATCATAAGCTGTTTCGTCAAATTCTGTTTTAATATCTTTTTTCGCTCCAGCAGCAACCAAAGTTTTTAAGGTTGCATCATCTTTCGCAATCAAAGCTGCTTTGTGTAAAGCTGTATTTCCGTCTTCATCTTGTGTATTAAGATTCACACCTAATTCAATCGCTTTTTTCACCAAATTTACATTTCCTTTATCAACAGCAATGTGTAACAAAGTTGCACCTTTACTTTGAGTAGCTTTAAAATCAACTTTTGCATTTGTTAATAAAGCTTGTTTTTCTGCGAATGATTCATCATTTGGTTTGAAAGAATTGAACCAATAATAAGCCAAATTATTTCCATCTTTATCTACAATATCAGCTTTAGCGCCTTTTTCTAACAATAAAGAAACGATTTGAGATGTTCCAGAAGCAACAGCTTTTGTTAAAGCTGACTCACCATTTTTATTAACCGCATTTACATTGTTTGCTTTTGATAAAAATGTATTGATTAAATCTGTATTTTTTCCTCCAGCAGCAACCATTAATGCAGTGTTTCCTTCTTTATCAGCAATTTTAGCATCAACACCTTTTGATAAGATAAAGTTGATTGTTTCTGAGTTTCCTTTGCGAGATAAAGCGTGTAATAATGTTTGTCCGTCTGGATTTAACGCTTTCGGATTTAATTTATATTTTGTAATTAATTCTTGGAAAACTTCTACGCCATTTTCTTTTGTTCTCGAACCTTGTGTGGCAAAAAATAAAGCTTGATCAGTAGGTTTAATTCCTTTCGCGATTAATTTATCTATGATTGATAAGTTTCCTAATTTTGCAGCATAATCTGCTACAGTACGTCCATTAGCGTCTTTATCACTTAATGATAAACCTTTTGAAATAAAATATTCTGTAACTTTTAAATCATCATCATTCGCAATCGCTTGCATGATTAAGTTTGAACCATCTTCTCCTTTAACTTTTGGATTGGCACCAGCTTTAATCAACGCATCGTATACTGCGATATTCTGATTTCCAGCACTTGCTGCATATGTAATCACATCGTAACCATGGCTATCTTTGTAATGAACATCAGAACCTTTGGCTAATAAATAATTTACTAATTCTAAATTCCCCGCAGCAGCAGCCCATTGAAGATAAATTCTTGAGTGATGCGTTTTTTTATCAACAGAATTTCCTTCTTGTTCAATTAAAAATTTAGTCACATTAAAATCTGCTTTGTTATTAATCGCTATCACAACAGGATCAAAGAAGCCTCCATTTTGAAAAGAAGGACTATTTCCTTTCGAAATTTCAGTTTTTACAGTTTCTATTGTTGGATTATTTTTCCAAAAACCAGCGTCCATCAACGTGTTCGTCTGAGCTTGAATAAATGAAGCGACAAGGATAGCAGCAGAAATGAATAATTTTTTCATATGAATAGAATATATTGTAATAATTATTTAGACTAATTTTAATTTGATTTCAAAAGTATTATTTTTATTTATATTAATTCTAATTAAATCAAATAAATTTGGCTAATTCTGCTAAACATCAGTTTTTTGAAAACAAAAAAGATTGCTAATCTGCAATCTTTTATATTTCTAAACTACTTTATTCAGCTCGTCTTGGACCATTTTCTCTCGATTTCAAAACGTTTTCAACATCTTCCAATTTGAAACCTTTGGCTTTCAATAAAATTAAATAGTGATACAACAAATCCGCCGCTTCATTAATAAATAAATCATCGTTGTTGTCTTTGGATTCAATCACCAATTCAACTGCTTCTTCACCTACTTTTTGTGCAACTTTATTGATTCCTCTTTTGAATAATTTATTGGTATACGAATCTGGATCATTGTCTAAATCAATTCTATCGTTAATGGTTTGTTCCAATTCATATACAAATCCATGATTTGTTTCTTCTTTAAAACAAGTCGTAGAACCCGTATGACAAGTTGGTCCAAAAGGTTTTGCTTTGATTAAAACTGTATCGTTGTCGCAATCAACTGCGATAGATTTTACTTCCAAAAAGTTGCCTGATTCTTCACCTTTTGTCCATAATCTATTTTTTGAACGAGAATAAAAGGTCACTTTTCTAATTTCTTGGGTTTTGTTAAAAGCTTCTTCGTTCATGTAACCTAACATCAGAACCTTGTTGTTAAGATAATTTTGAATAATAACGGGAACTAATCCGTCGTTACTTTTATTGAAATCGATGTTCATCGTATCGGAATATTTTGTTCTTTTAAATAACTTTTAAGTGTTGGAATTGGAATTTCACCAAAGTGAAAAATACTTGCAGCCAATCCACCACTTGCATTTGTTTGGGTAAAAACTTCTGTAAAATGCTCCATTTTTCCTGCTCCACCAGAAGCAATTACTGGAAGATTTACAGCATCAGCAACCGCTTTTGTAATATCAATTTTGAAACCAGCTTTTGTTCCATCGCCATCCATAGACGTTAACAGAATCTCGCCAGCGCCTAATTCTTCTACTTTTTTGACCCAATCTAACGTTTCCCATTCGGTTTCAATTTTTCCACCGCTTACGAAAACTTTTTGTGTTCCATTTACATCGCGAGTATCTACTGCAACGACTACACATTGCGATCCAAATCGAGCTGCTAAATCTGCAATTAATTGAGGATTTTTGACAGCCGAAGAATTAACGGAAACTTTATCTGCACCAGCTTTGATGACCGCCGAAGCATCTTCCACAGAATTAATTCCGCCACCAACTGTAAACGGAATATTAATCGCTGAAGCAATTTTTTCAACCATTTCAGCTAAGGTTTTACGTTTTTCTAAAGTCGCTGTGATATCCAAAAAGACTAATTCATCAGCACCTTCTTCTACATATTTTTTTGCTAATTCCACTGGATCTCCCGCATCGCGTAAGCCCACGAAATTAACACCTTTTACCGTTCGTCCATCTTTGATGTCGAGACATGGTATGATTCTTTTCTTCAGCATATTAGTACAATTGTTTTAAGTCTTTCAACTGAATTCTCCCTTCGTAAATCGCTTTTCCAAGAATTGCTCCTTCACAACCTAATTCTTTTATTTTGATTAGATCATCGATTGAAGAAACGCCACCAGAAGCAATTAATTTGACCTCCGAAGTAGCTAAAATTTCTGCATATAATTCGTTTGAAGCTCCTTCTAACATTCCGTCTTTCGCGATGTCTGTACAAATCACATAATCAATACCTTTGGTTTTATATTCTTGAATAAAATCTATCACATCTAATTCTGACGTTTCTAACCAACCATGTGTTGCTATTTTTCGATCTTTAGCATCCGCGCCTAAAATGATTTTATCGCTTCCATACTGTGAAATCCATTCTTGAAATAATGTTGGATTTTGAACCGCAATACTTCCTCCAGTAATTTGGTTTGCGCCACATTCAAAAGCAATTCTAATATCTTGATCTGCCTTAATTCCACCTCCAAAATCAACTTTTAAATTGGTTTTAGAAGCAATTAATTCTAACGTTTTATAATTAATGATTTCTTTTGATTTAGCTCCATCTAAATCTACCAAGTGCAAATATTCGATACCGTAATCCTCGAATTCTTTTGCAACTTCCAACGGATTTTCGTTGTATATTTTTTTTGTATCATAATCGCCTTGTGACAATCGAACGCATTTTCCGTCGATAATATCTATAGCTGGGATGATTCTCATAACTGTTATGTTAGATTTACTATTTTGGAATTACGATTAAGAAACAATCGTAATTCGTAAATTAACCTTCGTAAATTATTTTAATTCTTTCATGACCTCTTGGATTGCACGTTCCAATTGTGGGTCTTTATTTTCTAATCGATCTAAGAACGTATTTTTAATATAAATGTCAGGTTTAACTCCAGTTTTTTCTAAATTTTGTCCGTCCAAAGTATAAGTTCCCCAACTTGGTAAACGATAAAATGAGCCATCAACTAATCCTTTTCCAGAAGTGAAAATGATCCAACGATACGTTTCTTGCCCGATGATTTTTCCTAATTTCAAGGCTTTGAATCCTGCAGCTGTCATTTCTGCATCGCTCAATGAGTATTCGTTAATTAATAAAACAATTGGTTTTCCTGAAGGAGCAAAATTTGGTTGAACAGTTAATTGTCCTTCACGATATTTCCATTTCAAATAAGGTCTTTGCGATAAAAAGTTCAAAACTTTATCATGTACATTTCCACCTGTATTGAAACGTAAATCTAAAATGACACCATCTTTTCTATTCTCTTGCTCTACCATGTCCAATAAAAACACATCCAATTCAGAAGTAGACATATTTTTCATGTACGAATAAGCAATTCTATCGTTGCTTAATTTTTTTACACGCTGACGATTTTCATAAATCCATTCATCATATAAAAGTGATTTCAATTCGTTATTTGAAATTGGATGAATCTTCGTAGAAATTGTTTTTCCTTTTCGGTCAAATTCAAGAGTTAATTCTTCTAATTTTTTAGGCGTTGTAAAATAAGTTTCACGATTTTGGTTTGGATCGATTTTTTGTCCATTCACACTTACTAAAATATCACCTTCTTGAACATCAACATTTTTAAGGAAAGCAGGAGATTTTCGTAAGATTTTTTCAACTGCAAAAGGTTGATCTTTTTTGAAAATAATTCCTGTTTCGTTGGTGAAATAATTCAATCTTCTACTTTCTTCTTTTCCGAAAGATGAAAAACCTAAATGCGAAGAATTTAATTCACCTAGCATATCATTTAGCAAAATTCTTAAATCATTTCGATTGTTTACATAAGGTAAAAACGTTGCGTATTGTTCTTTTTTTGCTTTCCAATCAATTCCGTGAAAATTCTCATCATAGAAATTTTCTTCTACTCCAGCCCAAGCTTCTTCGTACATTTGATTGAATTCTGAAGCCAAGTTTTTATTGAAATTATATTTAATACTAACTTTTTCAGGATTTGTAGAATTAATACCAAATTTGTAAACAGAATTATCGATTAAAGCGTAAAGATTTTTCTCATTTTTCAAGATAAAATCAGCGCCTTTGTTGAATATTTTGTCTGTTTTATCTTCTTCAAAATCAGCGGTCGTTTTTCTGTATAACTGAAATTTACCATTTTCTTGGTTAGTATTATAGAATAAAAATTGCTTTTTATCATCCGCAAAAACAAAAGGATTTGTCTGATATCCAAAACGGTCTGTTACCAATTCAATTCTTTCTAAGAATCCTTCTGGATTAATAGTTAATGCTTTAAAATCGTTCTTTTCTTCTTTTTTCTCTTTCTTCTCAACCTTTTTTTCTTCTACAAATAAATTATCAAATTTTTCTGATTTATAAGCTTGATCAAACCAATCTAAAGAAGCACGATAAATACTCGATTCTTGCATTCCCAAAGGATAGGAAGGATTTTTTCTGTCGCTTGAAAAATAAATGTATTTTCCGTCTGGTGACCAAGTAGGGTCAGCTTCTGAAACACCAGTATTTGTTAAATTAACCGTTGTATTTTTCTTGATGTTGTGAATAAAAATATCTAACTCGAAATTACGTTTTGCAGAGAATAACACATATTCATCATTTGGAGAAAAAGATGGTTTCGAATTTTGGAAAGCCCAAATTTCATCTTTAACAATTGTTGATGATTTAAGTGATTTCAAATCTAATAATCTTACTTCATCGCGTCCGCTTAAATAAACAGCTTGTGATAAATCGTTGTTGAATGTAATGTCTCGATTATTTCTTAAATCAGAAGTTAATTGTTCAACTTTTCCTTTTCCGTCAGCCGAAATTTTAAACCAATTTTGGTAACCTTTATACGTTTGGTTGAAGATTAAATTTTTGTTGTCTTTTAACCATTTTACTTCTAAAACACGCTCTTTTCCATCAGAAATTTGATTGACAAACTTTCCTTCATTATCCGAAACAAAAATAATTCCTCTGCTTACAAAGGCCATTTTCTTTCCATCAGGAGAAATGTCAAAATAATCGATGTTATTATCAACTTCAAAATTTTGCTCTTTTTCTAAAGATTTATTCGAATTAACATTAATTGTAAGAGGTTTCGACGTTTTAGTTTTTACATCGTAAACAAATAATTGATAATCTTTTTCGAAAACAACTTTTGAACCATCAGCTGAAACAAAAGGTTTTTTAATCGAAGTTTCAAATTTTGTTAACGCTTCTTTTTTACCATTTGCTAATTGATATAAGTTGTATTCGCCATTATTTTCGTCCGAAATAAAATAAATAATTCCGTTTTTATCAACCGTAGGATTAAAATCTTTTCCGTTATAATCGGTATATTGTTTATAACTTTTTGTGGTTGGATTATATCCTAATAAATCTGGATTATTTTCGCCTTTGTATCTTTTTCGTGTAACTTGACTTGCACTTTCAGACGAGTTAGTGAAAATATATTCGCCTTGAGGAGTTTCTACTAAACCATTTGTTGTATTAAAATAATTTGTAAAAAGCGCTTCTGGTGTTTTTCCATCTAAATCAATTTTAAAACTTCCAAATCCATTATTTTGATTTGATGTAAAATAGATCGATTTACTGTCCCAACTCCAACTCTCGACTTCATCTTTGGCTTGATGAAAAGTCAATTGCTTAATTTGTCCACCATTTATAGGCATTATATAAATATCGTAATTTCCATATTGATTAGAGCTGAATGCCAGCCATTTTCCGTCTGGTGAAACACGAGGATTGATTTCTTCTCCTTCTAAAGCTGTTATTCTTGCAGCATTCCCGCCATTTATATCGGTTGACCAGATGTCGCCATCGTAACTAAAATAAACCGTTTTAGCATCAGGACTTAAAGAAGGAGTAGAAGTGAAGTACACTTTTTCTTGAGCAGAAACCTGCGAAATTGCAAAAGCACTAAGTATAGTAAAAACTATTTTTTTCATGTGTGTGAATTTATAATTACTATAAACTTAGAAAGTTTTTTAGTATTTGTTCTCCTATTCTTGCAGATTTCTCTGGGTGAAATTGAGTTGCGTAAAAATTATCTTTATGTAAAGCTGCTGAATATTCTAAAATATAGTCTGTTTTCGCGATCGTATATTCTGAATTTTCGCAATAAAAACTATGTACATAATAAAAGTCGGAGTTCTCTTCTACTTCGTTAAACAAAGGTGTTTTTAAGTCATAAATCGTATTCCAGCCCATGTGAGGAACGATTTCGGTTGATGGAAATAACTTGACTTGAATAGGGAAAATTCCTAAACAATCGGTATTTCCTTCTTCCGAATAAGCGCACATTAATTGTTGTCCCAAGCAAATGCCTAAGGTTGGTTGTTTTAAGTTTTTAATGACTTTATCTAATCCTTTTACTTTTAAATAAGTCATTGCGGAACTTGCTTCTCCAACTCCTGGAAAAATTACTTTGTCAGCATTTTGCAAAGTTTCAAAATCGTCTGTAATTATAGCTTCGAACCCCAAACGAGTTACTGCATTATATACCGATTTTACATTTCCTGCATTGTATTTTACTATTGCTACCATATTCTTTGATTTACGACTTTTGATTTACGATTGATATTAATCTTAAATCTTCATTCGTCAATTATAAAAGTCCTTTTGTTGAGGGTAAAATCATTTTTTCAGGATCGCGTTTTACAGCTACTTTAATGGTTTTTGCAAACGCTTTGAAAATAGCTTCGATTTTGTGGTGCTCGTTTGTTCCTTCCGCTTTGATATTTAAGTTTGCTTTTGCTCCGTCTGTAAATGATTTGAAAAAGTGATAAAACATCTCAGTTGGCATTTGACCAATCATTTCGCGTTTAAAATCAGCTTCCCAAACTAACCAGTTTCTTCCGCCAAAATCAATTGCTGCTTGTGCTAAGCAATCGTCCATCGGTAAAGTAAATCCGTAACGTTCGATACCTAATTTATTTCCTAATGCTTGCGCAAAAACTTCACCTAAAGCAATTGCTGTATCTTCAATCGTGTGGTGTTCGTCCACTTCTAGATCTCCATCCACTTTTATCACTAAATCCATTTGTCCATGACGAGCGATTTGATCTAACATATGATCGAAAAAGTGAATTCCTGTCGAAATATCCGATTTTCCTGTTCCGTCAAGATTTAAATCAATTTTAATCTTTGTTTCATTCGTATTACGAACAATTGAAGCAGTGCGATTTTGAAGTTTTAAGAACTCGTAAATCTCTTTCCATGAAGTTGTTTTTAAAGCAATCGCATCATTTAATCCTTTGTTATCATTGATTTCGTCTGCGCCTAAAGCTTCATCATTCGCGATAAAAATTCCTTTTCCACCAAGATTTTGAGCTAATTTAACATCCGTTATTCGATCACCGATTACAAACGAATTTGTTAAATCATATTCAGGGTTATTGATATACTCTGTTAATAAAGCCGTTCCAGGTTTACGCGTTGGCGCATTTTCATGAGCAAAAGTTTTATCAATGTAAATATCCTCGAATTTCACGCCTTCATTTTCGAATGCTTTCACTACGAAATTTTGTATTGGCCAAAATAATTCCTCAGGATTAGAAGGCGTTCCTAAACCATCTTGGTTGGTCACCATAACTAATTCGTAGTCCAATTCTTTTGCAATTTTACCTAAATAAGTAAAGGCTTCTGGATAGAATTCTAATTTGGAAAAGCTGTCAACTTGGTAGTCAGCTGGCTCTAAAATCATTGTTCCATCACGATCTATGAATAGTATTTTTTTCATTTTAGTTGTTTTTGATGTCATTCCGATGTTAGGAGGAATCTCAGAGATTTCTCATTTCACTGTCGTTTCATTCGAAATGACAAATTATATTATTTTAAGTGTTTGTATTAATTTCTGATTTTCAACTTCCGTTCCAACTGTAATACGTAAACAATTTTCGCATAAATCGTCGTTGTTTCTGTTACGAATTACAATTCCTTTTTCGACCAATTGATTGTAACGTTCGTTTGCATTATCAACTTTAATCAAAATGAAATTCGAATCGCTTGGATAGATTTTTTCTACAAATGAGATATCAGTTAAAGCATTTTCTAGAACTTCTTTTTGTTGAATAATCGTATTTGTAATAGCTATCACTTTATCGTAATCGCTTAAAATTTCAATCGCTTTTAATTGTGTTAATTGATTGATGTTATAAGGTGGTTTTATTTTATTTAAAACATCCACAATTTCTTGTGAAGCATACAAAATTCCTAAACGAATTCCTGCTAAACCAACCGCTTTCGACAAAGTTTGGGTAACAATTACGTTTGGATAATTTTTGATTTCTTCTATCCAAGACTGTTCTGTGGCGAAATCGATATAAGCTTCGTCGATAATTATTAAGCCATTGAAACGATTCACAATTTCTAAAATAGTTTCTCTTTTGATGATTTCTCCTGTTGGATTATTAGGAGAGCATAAAAAAATCATTTTTGTATTTTCATCTACTTTTGAGAAAATATCTTCGATGTTTGGTTGAAAATCTTCTTTGTTTAATAACGATTTTCGGTATTCAATAGCATTTAAATTCGCTAAAACACCATACATTCCATAGGAAGGTGAAATCGCAATAACATTATCTTGATTCGGTTCGCAAAATGCTCGGAAAATTAAATCTAACACTTCGTCACTTCCATTTCCTAATAGAATCTGATTTGCAGGAAAGTTTTTGATTTCACTTAAAATCGATTTTACATTACGTTGTAAAGGATCAGGATAACGATTCAATCCATTATTGAAAGGATTTTCGTTCGCATCCAAGAAAACGAAATCGTTATTTATTTCTTGAAATTCGTCACGAGCTGATGAATAAGCTTTCAGCGTTTTTACGTTAGGACGAATGATGTTATTTATGTTGAATGAATTCATGTACGATTTTTGATTTACGATTTTAGATCATTTAGTCTTAAGGTTACTGCATTTTTGTGCGCAAATAACTCTTCGGCTTCAGCCATTAATTCGATTGCTGGACCAATGTTTTGAATTCCTTCTGCTGATAATTTCTGAAACGTGATTTTCTTGATAAAACTATCAAACGAAACTCCTGAATAATTTTTTGCATAACCATTAGTTGGCAAAGTGTGATTGGTTCCTGAAGCATAATCACCAGCCGATTCACACGAATAATTTCCTAAGAAAACTGAACCTACATTAATAATTTTATCGATGTAATTGTCAGCCGTTTCGCAAGCAAAAATTAGATGTTCTGGCGCGTAAATATTCGAGAAATTTACACATTCTTCGATAGAATTTAGAACAATTCCTCTTGAATTTTCTAGAGCTTTAGTTGCTAATTCTTTTCTTGGAAGAACTTCTAATTGAGCATTAATTTCAACAATTGTTTCGTTTAATGTTTGCTCATTCGTTGTTAATAAAATCACTTGCGAATCGATTCCGTGTTCTGCTTGTGACAATAAATCGGCTGCGACATATTTAGGAACTGAAGTTTCATCAGCAATCACCAAAACTTCACTTGGTCCAGCTGGCATATCAATAGCTACACCAAAGTTTTGAGCCACTTGTTTCGCAGCTGTTACATATTGATTTCCCGGTCCAAAAATTCTATCTACTTTTTGGATTGTTTCTGTTCCAAAAGTTAAAGCTCCAATCGCTTGGATTCCGCCAACTTTATATATTTTTTCAATTCCGATTAAGTTTGCAGTATACAAAATTGCTGGGTGAATTTTTCCTTCTTTGTTAGGAGGTGTACATAAAATAATATTTTGGCAACCAGCTAATTTAGCAGGAATTCCTAACATTAATGTCGTAGAAAATAACGGAGCTGTTCCGCCAGGAATATAAATTCCAATATTTTCTATACCGCGAGATTCTCTCCAACAATTTACACCTCTTGTTGTTTCAATAACTTTTATTTCTTCGGGTTGTTCAGCGTGAAACTTCTCAATATTAGAAGCTGCTAATTGAATTGCTTGTTTTAAATCTTCAGAAATTAAAGTTTTTGCTTCTTCAATTTCTTGAGTAGAAACTTCTAAAGAAGTTAACTTAACTTGATCAAATTTTTCTGTAAAATCAATTAATGCTTGATCTTTTTCTTTTTGAATTTTTCCAAAAATATCTAAAACTATTTCTTGTAAATCTTGTGCTTCTTTCGTTGGTCGAGCTGTTAACTTAGACCAGTCTGAAAGTTGAGGTTTGATATATGTTTGCATGTTGTTACGAATTACGATTTTAGAATTACGAATTACGATTGAATCGTAAATTGTAAATCGTCAATCAAAAATTATAAAATCATTTTTTCAATTTCTAATACTAAAATTCCTTCTGCACCCAAAGCTTTCAATTGCTCGATGATGTCCCAAAAAGTATCTTCCTTAATGACAGTGTGGATTGATGACCAACCTTTCTCGGCCAATGATAAAACTGTTGGAGATTTCATTCCGGGTAACAAAGCAATGATTTCTTCTAACTTTTCGTTTGGGGCGTTTAATAAAATATATTTGTTTTCAGAAGATTGTTTTACTGCTTCGATTCTAAATAAAAGACGATCTAAAATAGCTTGTTTTTCAGCATCGAGATTTTGATTAGAAATTAAAACAGCTTGCGATTCAACCACCGTTTCCACTTGTTTTAAACCGTTTGTTAATAGAGTAGAACCTGTAGAAACGATATCAAAAATAGCATTTGCCAAACCGATACTTGGAGCAATTTCTACGCTTCCTCCGATTTCTTCAATCTTGACATTAATTCCTTTTTCTTGGAAGAATTTCACTAAAATACGTGGATAAGAAGTTGCAATTTTTTTATCTTGAAAATAACTTAAATCTGTATAAATTTCATCTTTCGGGATCGCTAAACAAAGTTTGCAGCCAGCGAATCCTAATTGACGGATTTGAGTGACATTTTTATTTTTTTCCCAAACTTCATTTTCACCTAAAATACCAATATCAGCAACCCCTTGTTCTACATATTGCGGAATATCGTCATCACGTAAGAATAAAACTTCGATAGGGAAATTAGGAGATTCGGTTCTTAATATTCGATTACTTGTAGAGATTTTAATTCCGCAATCTTTCAATAATTCGAGTGATTTTTCACTTAATCGACCGCTTTTCTGAATGGCTATTTTTAATTTACTCATTTTTAATATTTTATATTTTAAAGTTTGAGTAAATCGATGATTAAATCTTGAAGTAACAAAAAATCCCGTTCGATTTACTCAAACGGGATTTAGATATTGTGATAAAATCATTACATACCACTATCTGCTCGCTTGAGTGCAAGTATGATGGTGATGATGATGTAATTGATTTGGGTACATTTTACTTTTTTGCTGAAACAAATGTAGAAAGGAAATTTTAATTGACAATAGATTTTCTGAAAATTAGTAAATAAACTTGTTATTAATTATGAAAACCTTATTTTTTTCTATTTTTATCCAAAAGAACTCAAATATTTATTAAGTTTTATTGATTTGATTAATTCTCAATATTTTATAGAAAGTTCGGTTACATCCAAAACTTTCTTTTATTTTTGCAGTAATATATGTTAGAAAAACAAGAAGCACAATACGAAAAAGTAGTTTTAGTTGGATTGATTACACGTGAACAATCCGAAGAAAAACTGACGGAATATATGGATGAATTGGAGTTCTTAGCTTATACAGCTGGAGCGACAGTTGGAGAACGTTTTACACAAAGAATGGACAAACCTGATTCTAAATTCTTTGTAGGAAGCGGGAAATTGGATGAAATCACAGCTTTTGTCGAAGAATATGATATTGATACAGTTATTTTTGATGATGAATTAACGCCTTCTCAGTTGAAGAATATTGAGAAAGTTGTCAACAAAAAAATCATCGACCGTACACAATTGATTTTAGATATTTTTGCTCAACGTGCGCAAACTTCTTATGCGCGTACGCAAGTAGAATTGGCACAATACCAATATTTATTACCGCGATTAACACGAATGTGGACGCACTTAGAGCGTCAGCGTGGTGGAATTGGTATGCGTGGTCCTGGTGAAACGGAAATTGAAACGGATAGACGTATTATTCGTGATCGAATTACGTTATTGAAAGAGAAATTGAAAGGAATCGATAAGCAAATGGCTACTCAACGTAAAAATCGTGGAGCATTGGTACGCGTTGCGTTGGTTGGGTATACAAATGTTGGGAAATCAACGTTGATGAATGTTTTATCGAAGTCCGAAGTTTTTGCCGAAAATAAATTATTTGCAACATTAGATACAACGGTTCGAAAAGTGGTAATTGGTAATTTACCTTTCTTATTAACGGATACGGTTGGGTTTATTCGCAAGTTGCCAACACAATTGGTAGAATCGTTCAAATCTACATTAGATGAGGTTCGTGAAGCGGATTTGTTGGTGCATGTTGTGGATATTTCGCATGCGAGTTTTGAGGATCATGTGAATTCTGTGAATCAAATTTTAGCTGAAATAGAGTCGAAAGAAAAACCAACGATTATGGTTTTCAATAAAATTGATAATTTTTCTTATATTAAACAAGATGAAGATGATTTGTCTGAAAAGAAATTTGAAAATTATTCGTTAGAAGATTGGAAACGTACGTGGATGGCGAAAACAGATTATCCGACATTGTTTATTTCGGCAACGGAAAAAGATAATTTAGAAGATTTGCGAAAAACGGTTTATGAAGAAGTGAAAGAAATTCACATGAAACGTTTTCCTTATAATAATTTCCTTTTTCAATATTACGAAGAGGAAGAAAATGATTCGGAAGAGTAGAGTAATAGTTTTAATTTTTAGATTTTTTAAGATTAAAAATTATAATTAATATAACCATAAATAATAATCCAATTTGAATATAAAGACCCATTGAATTTTTACGAAAATTATTATACAACTTTATAAGACCATTGATTATTATAATCAGGAAGAATAATAATATTAGAGGCTTGTGTTTGAAATTCATAAATGTAAGTTTGTATTAAAGTTAGGGAATTTATATTTAATATTTTAAAATAAATAAGAGTTCAGTTTTTGGACTCTTTTTTTGTTAACATCAACATCTAATTGATAAAATATGATAGAGCAATTAAAATCAACTTTACAAGATTTAGCGGACGATGATAAAGCGAAGATTATGATGCGTTTTTTCAAAACTGGAAAAGGAGAATATGGCGAAGGAGATATTTTTCTCGGGATTTCTGTTCCGAATCAGCGTTTGATTGCGAAATAATTTTATCAACAAGTTTCGTTAAATGACATCGAAAATCTATTGAATTTTAATATTCACGAATACAGATTAACTGCTTTGTTGATGTTGGTTTCGAAGTACGAAAAATCAAAAGATGAAAAAGTGAGAAAAGATATCATCGATTTTTATCTTGCTCAAACTTCTCAAATCAACAATTGGATTTGGTTGACATAAGTTGTTATAAAATTTTGGGCCATTATTGTTTTCATCAAAAGCGAGAAGAATTACTTTTTGAATTGGCGGATTCAGAAGATTTGTGGGAAAAACGAATCGCAATTGTATCAACGATATATTTTATCAAACAAAAATCATTTTCAATTGTTCCAGAAATTATGTTGAAAAATCTTCATCATTCGCACGATTTAATGCACAAAGCAAATGGTTGGATGTTGCGTGAAATGGGAAAAATGGACGAAGAAAAGTTGATTGAGTTTTTGGACGAATATACGTTGCAAATGCCAAGAACAACGTTGAGATATGCGCTCGAAAAAATTGATCCAATTCTCAAAGATTATTATATGAAATTGAAATAATTTGCATAAAAAAAGTCGCTCTGTTAGCGACTTTTGATTTTATATCAAGAATAAATTCTTACAAAATAACATGACCTAATTTTGTCAATTTTTGATGATCTAAAACTTTGATTTTTCGTCCTTCAACTTCGATTAATTCATCAGTTTTGAATTCAGAAATCAAACGAATTGCAGATTCTGTTGCTGTTCCAATCAAATTAGCCATTTCTTCGCGTGTCAACGAAATGTTGATAAATCCGTCTTTGTCTGTTCCTAATTTTCCTTCTAATAAAATTAAAACTTCAGCCAAACGTTCGCGAACTGTTTTTTGTGCTAAATAAGTGATTGTTCTGGCGTATTCTCCCAAATCTTTTGCAATTCTTTGTAAAATATTGAAAGCTAATTTTGGATTAACTTCTAATAATTTTAAGAAGAATTTTTCTGGAATATAATATATTTCAACTGGCGTCATTGCAGTTGCAGATGCACCAAAAACTTCTTGACTTAAAATTGAGCGATAACCGATAATGTCACCTTCGTTGATAAAACGTAGAATTTGCTCTTTTCCATTAAAGCCAATTTTGAACAACTTAGCAGTTCCTTTCATTACGCAATATATACCTTTTGGTGTGTGACCTTCCTGTATAATTTCGTCTCCTTTTTTTAGGTTGATGATTTTCTTTTCTTGCTCAAACTCCAATAATTCTTCCTTACTAAAAACCCCGAAAGACTCTGGGTTATCAAACATCGCTTTAATCGATACTACATTCTCATTAAACTCTGACATATCTTGTTGTTATGACTTAATTCATACAAAGTTAACGTTAATTCTGATAAAAGGAAAGTAATTTTGTAAAATAGTATGGAAGAGAATTGTTTTCACTGTGGTCAACGAATTGAAGAAGAGGTTATTCAGTTCGATGAAAAGGATTTTTGTTGTCAGGGTTGTAAAACGGTTTACGAGATTTTAAACGTAAATAATCTAAAAGATTATTACGACCTTAATCGTAATGCAGGTTTGCGTCCTGATGAAAAAAGTAATCATCAATTTGATTTCTTAAACACAAAAGAAATCTTTGATAAAGTTGTCGATTTTTCAGATGACGGCGTTACAGTTGTGTCCTTTTATGTACCTGTAATGCACTGTACTTCGTGTGTTTGGTTGTTAGAAAGTTTGGATACGATTAACCCAAATATTATATCTTCTAATGTCAATTTTACACAAAAAACTGTTCAGATTACGTATCGTGATGCGGATTTGAAATTAGGTGATTTGGCAAGATTTATTACAAATTTAGGCTACAAACCTTCGATTAATCTAAAAACATTAGACAAAAAGAAAAAAAGCAAAGTCGATCGTTCTTTGGTGAGCAAATTGGTAATAGCAGGATTCTGTTTTGGGAATATTATGCTTTTATCTTTTCCAGAATATGTCGAAGTTTTTGGTAATGTAAAAGAACAATGGTTAGATCAAAACAAAGGATATTTCCGTTGGACAATGTTCGCGTTATCGTTGCCTGTTTTCTTTTATTCATCTACCGATTATTTTGTTTCGGCTTGGCAAGGTCTGAAAAATAAATATATCAATATCGATGTGCCAATTGCGTTAGGAATTATTGTGATTATGTTTAAATCGACTTATGATATCATTTTTGATATTTCGCCAGGTTACTTTGATACATTAGCGATGCTTTTATTTTTGATGTTGACAGGTAAATGGTTTCAGCAACAAACAATGCAAGCGTTGGCATTTGATCGAGATTACAAATCGTTTTATCCAATTGCAGTTGCGAAATTAGAAAATGGTTATGAACAACCAATTTTGTTGGCTGATTTGAAAAAAGGTGATCGAATTTTAATTAGAAATGAAGAAATTATTCCAGCCGATGCCATTTTGATGAAAGGTGAAGCGATGATTGATAACTCGTTTGTAACGGGAGAATCTCGCTTGATTCAGAAAAAAGCTGGAGATAAAATATTTGCGGGTGGAAAACAATCTGGTCATGCAATTGAGCTGGAAATTATTTCGGATGTTAATCAAAGTTATTTAACCCAATTATGGAACAATGATGCTTTCCAGAAAGAAGAATCTGAGTTGAATGCTTTGACGAATAAAATCAGTCATTATTTCACATTAATCATCCTTATTATTACAGCAATTTCTGCTGTTTATTGGTATTTCCACGATTCTTCAAAAATATTAGAAGTTGTTACATCAATCTTAATTATCGCTTGTCCTTGTGCGTTAGGTTTATCGTCTCCGTTTATTTTGGGACACATGATGCGTATTTTCGGGAATAAGAAATTCTATGTAAAAAATACATCAACAGTCGAAAGAATGGAGAAAATTACAGATGTAGTTTTTGATAAAACGGGTACAATTACGGAAAGTGATGAAGCGCAAGTGCAATACGAGGGGAAAGAACTTTCTGAGTATCAAAAGCAATTGGTGAAAGCACTGATTAGAAACTCTAATCACCCTTTAAGCCGTACATTATATAAGAAGTTGACGGTTGATGATCATTTGCCAATTTCTAATTACGAAGAAATTGTAGGAAAAGGTCAGCAAGCTGATGTAGATGGACATCAAGTAAAAGTTGGTTCGAGAAGTTTTACGAATGCTATTTTTAATGAAAATAGATTAAATCAATCTCAAGTTTTTATAGCGATTGATGGAGAAGTTTTTGGTAAATTTGTGTATACCAATCGATATCGAAAAGGTTTAGATCGTTTATTGAAAGAGTTGGGTACATATCAGTTACACGTTTTGTCTGGGGATAATGATTCTGAAAAAGAATATTTAGAAACTATTTTTCCAGCCAATGCAAAATTGATTTTTAATCAATCGCCAACTGATAAGTTAGAATATATCAAACAATTGGAACAAGAAGGGAAGAAGGTGATGATGCTTGGAGATGGATTGAATGACGCTGGAGCTTTGAAACAAAGTACAGTAGGGATTTCTATTTCTGAGGATATTAACAGTTTTTCGCCTTCGTGTGATGGAATTTTGGATGCAAAAAGTTTTTCGGCAATTCCAAATTTCTTGAAGTTATCGAAGACCACGATGAAATTTGTAAAAATTGCTTTTTTCATCAGTTTCTTGTATAATATTGTTGGACTTAGTTTTGCTGTTTCTGGTTATTTACAGCCAGTTGTAGCGGCTATATTGATGCCAATAAGTTCTATTTCAGTGTTAATTTTTGCAACGGCAAGTACCCGAATTGCAGATAAATTAACAAAATGGAATTTAGATTGATTTTAAATTAGAGTTATACATACTGCTCTGACCAAAATCATTGTGATAAGAACTTAGGGCTTTGTAATTTTGTGGAGCTATGGGGATATTATTATTAATGATATTAGTTAGTGTCTCTTTGGGGGCAATTTTCCTTCTTTTATTCTTTTTAGGGTATAAGAAAGGACAATTTGATGAGGATGAATCCCCAGCAGTGAGAATGTTAAAAGATGATAAAAAAACACAAGATAAAATCGACTCATAATGCAAATGCAGACTTTTAGTTACGACAATAAGATCGTAAAGTATTTCCTTTATGCCACATTGTTTTGGGCAGTTATGGCATTTTTCTTTGGAGTATTGGTTGCAACTTTGTTGTTTTTTCCAACGTTACCAGAATACATCTTCGGATCGGATGATGGTACAATCGGAGGGAACATCCAAGGCTTAATCAATTCGCAAGGAAAACTTGGTTTTGGTAGATTAAGAATGATTCACACAACATTTGCGGTATTCGCCTTTGTTGGAAACTCGTTCTTTACTGGAGCTTATTATTCAATGCAAAGGTTGTTGAAAACCAGAATGTACAGCGATGTTTTAAGCTGGATCGTTTTCTGGGGATGGCAATTATTTATTGTATTATCATTTGTAACATTTATCTTAGGATACAACACTTCTAAAGAGTATGCTGAGCATGAATGGCCAATTGATATTTTAATCGCGTTAGTTTGGGTATTGTTTGGAGCACAAATGTTCTTAACGATTGCTAAGCGTCGTGTACGTCACTTGTACGTTGCAATTTGGTTCTATATCGGAACTTGGGCAGCAATTACAATGTTACACGTGTTTAACAATTTAGAAATCCCTGTAACATTTAGCTTAACGGCTCCGAAATCATATTCATTGTATTCTGGAGTTCAAGATGCGTTAGTACAATGGTGGTACGGACACAATGCGGTAGCATTCTTCTTAACTACACCTATCTTAGGATTAATGTATTACTTTGTACCAAAAGCAGCTAATAGACCTGTATTCTCATACAAATTATCTATTATCCACTTTTGGTCATTAATCTTTATTTATATTTGGGCTGGTCCTCACCACTTGCTTTATACAGCATTACCAGGTTGGGCACAAGCTTTAGGAACAGGTTTCTCTATCATGTTAATCGCTCCATCTTGGGGAGGTATGTTAAATGGTTTATTAACATTACGTGGTGCATGGGATAAAGTACGAGAAAATCCTATTTTGAAATTCTTCGTAGTTGCCTTAACTTGTTATGGTATGGCTACTTTCGAAGGTCCAATGTTAGCAACAAAAACATTAAATAAAATTGGTCACTTTACAGACTGGGTTCCTGCTCACGTACACGTAGGTACTTTAGGATGGAATGGATTTATCGCTTTTGGTATGATCTATTACTTAGCTCCAAAATTATTCAACACAAAATTAGCATCTGTTAAGATGGCTAATGCTCACTTCTGGATTGGTACTTTCGGTGTCTTATTCTGGGTAATTCCTATGTATGTTGCAGGATGGACACAAGGTTTAATGTGGAAACAATTCGCAGCAGACGGAACATTAGAATATGGTAACTTCTTACAAACAGTTACAATTCTTAAACAATGGTTATATCCATTACGTGCATTCGGTGGAACATTATACTTAATAGGAGCAATCTTAATGATTATCAATGTTTGGAGAACTGTAAAATCTGGACACTTTGTTGCAAATGAAGAAGCAGAGGCACCAGCATTAGCACCAAAAGCTTCTACACGTGCACAAGGAGAAGGTGTTCACTCTTGGATTGAGAGAACTCCATTGGTAATGACAATTGGAGCAGTATTAACTTTAGCAGTTGGTGGTTTAGTAGAGATTGTTCCTACAATCGTAGTAAAATCAAACGTACCTACAATCGCAAGTATCAAACCTTATACTCCGTTAGAATTAGAAGGACGTGATTTATATATTCGTGAAGGATGTAATGCTTGTCATACGCAAATGGTTCGTCCATTCCGTGACGAAGTAAAACGTTATGGTGAATACTCTAAAGCAGGAGAATTTGTTTACGATCACCCATTCTTATGGGGGTCTAAAAGAACTGGTCCAGACTTACACCGCGAAGGAGGTAAAAACCCAGATGCTTGGCATTACAAACACATGTGGAATCCACGTTCTACATCAGATGGTTCTATCATGCCTCGTTACCCTTGGTTAATTGATAATAAATTAGACCGTGAGTTGACGCGTGATAAAATGAAATCAATGGTTGCATTAGGTGTTCCTTATCAACAAGAAGATTTTGACAGTATGCAAGTTTCTATGAACAAACAAGCTTTAGCAATTGAGCAAACTATCTTTAAAGATGCATCTGACTTGAAAGAGTTATATGCGAAAAAAGAAGCAGAAGCTAAACAACAAGGTAAAGAGTTTGTTCCGTTAAGAGATCGTGAGATTACAGCGTTAATCGCATATTTACAACGTTTAGGAACAGATATAAAAGCTGAACAAGTAGAGACAGCAAGTAACTAATGTTAAAATATTATAAAGAATTCCTTTCTCAGTATGAGTATGCATCTTTGTTGCAGACATTAATCCTAATAGGATTTATAGCAGTCTTTGTGACGATTTTTGTTAAGGTTATGAAAAAACCAAAAGAGTATTACAAAGACAACGAGTCAGCAGCTTTAGATTTAGAACCAGAAGAGAACGAAAAAAATAATACAAAATGAGACAACGTACCCCGGCTTATATATTTATCCCATTAACGCTATTAGCAGTAATCTTAGCGTTTACAATGGTGACGCCAGTAGATGTGGTGCCAGAACCAGGTTTTCAAGGAATGATTCACAATTTATTGGTGCACTTGAAACATGTGTTTGCGCAAGGAATTTTCTGGGCAGTATTAGCAGTTGCAATCGTGATGCTTTTAATCATCAATGCTTTAAACAAAGTTGTTGAAGCAGAGAAATTTAAAAGATTATCTGAAGAAGAACAAGCTAAATATTTAGAAGATGGTAAAATAGGTTACTTCAAAAGATTGTTCAGTAGTGCTGGTAAAAAACAATCAGACGAAGAAGAAGAATCTATTATCTTAGATCACGGTTTTGACGGAATCAAAGAGTTAGACAATGCTTTACCACAATGGTGGTTATCATTATTCTACTTTGGTGTAGTATTTATGGTAGTTTACGTAATGGCATATAGCTTCACAGACTTTGCTCACATGGACAAAGAATACGAAGAAGAAATGGTTTACAAAGATGCGCAAGATAGTATTTGGGCAGTTGCAAATGATATTGATATCACAGGAGCTGTAAACAAATCTAACGATCCTGCAATCGTAGAACAAGGTAAAAAAATCTTTGAGCAAAATTGTACACAATGTCACATGGAAGGTGGTAAAGGAGGTATTGGACCAAACTTAACGGATGATTACTGGGTGAATCATGTAGAAGATAGTTTATTCAAAAATATTTATCACATTGTTTACAATGGATCTCCTCACAATCCTCAAATGCGTGCATTTGGACAACGTAAAGAGTTATCTGGATTAGCAATTGAGAAAGTAGCTTCTTACGTATATTACATCAACCAAAAAGAACCTACGAAAACAGTTGCAGAAGGTGCAGCTGCTCCTCAAGGTGACTTAATGGAAGCATGGAAACAAAAGTAATTGATTGAATAATTACAACAAATATCATATTGAAAGAGAGCTTATTTATAAGCTCTCTTTTCTTTTTTAGTCGTAAATTTGTATATATTTAAAATTCACTATAATGAGTGTTCAAAATTCTGACCCAAAAGATGAATTTAATTTAGACGATTATTTGGATGAAAACAGCCAAATGAACGAAGATGTTCGTAGTTCCATTGGAACCATGGAGCGAACCGGAGAACGTAAATGGGTTTATCCTAAAAAACCAAAAGGTAAGTTTACAAACTATAGGACGTATGTAAGTTATGTATTGTTAGCAATATTAATCTTAGCGCCTTTCTTTAAATTACCTAATGGAAATCCATTGTTCAAATTTGATGTTTTGCACAGCCAATTCATTTTATTTGGTTTTCCATTTTTTACATCAGACTTCTTCCTTTTAGCTTTAGGAATGATCACGACAATTATTTTCATCGTATTATTTACCATGGCTTATGGTCGTTTGTTCTGCGGATGGGTATGTCCGCAAACAATTTTCTTGGAAATGGTTTTTCGAAAAATAGAATACGCCATAGAAGGAGATAGAGCAAAACAAATTAGATTAGATAAACAAGATTGGGACGAAGAAAAAATTCGTAAAAAATTATTGAAATGGACCATCTTCGCTATCATTTCATTTATTATTGCTAATGTTTTCTTAGCGTATATTATTGGAGCTGATGCTTTATACGCAGTTATAAAAGAAGGACCAGCCGAAAATGTAGGAACATTGGTTGGATTAGTTTTCTTCTCAGCAATGTTTTATTTCGTATTCGCATGGTTCCGCGAACAAGCGTGTACATTGGTTTGTCCTTACGGACGTTTCCAAGGTGTATTAATTGATTCGCATACAATCAATGTAACATACGATTTTAAACGTGGTGAAGGAACAGCTGGTCGAGCAAAATTCAAAAAGAACGAAGATCGTAAAGCAAAAGGAAAAGGGGATTGTATTGACTGTGGTCAATGTGTTGTTGTTTGTCCTACTGGAATTGATATTCGTAACGGAATCCAATTAGAATGTGTTAACTGTACAGCTTGTATTGATGCATGCGACGAAGTAATGGAAAAAGTCGGTTTACCAACAGGATTGATTCGTTATGCTTCGGAAGATGATATCAAACGTGGCGAAAAATTCAAATTCACAAAACGATTAGCTGCTTATACATTTGCTTTATTATTATTAATTGGAGCAATGACAGCTTTCTTGTTCTCTCGGTCTGATGTAGAATCTAAATACCTTAAAGTTCCTGGAACAGATTACAAGGTAGAAGGTAAATATTACGTTAATCAATTCGAGTATACATTGTACAATAAAACAAATGCAGACCAAATTGTAACAGTTCAATTGCTATCACACAAAAACTCAAAAGTAGAAATGTACGAAGGCGAGAATAAATTGAACATGGAAAAAGGTCAAATCATCCAAGGAAAATTCTTCTTGAAAATTCCAATGGATGAAGTTAAATCGTACAAAGAAAAAGTAGTGATTGGATTAGTCAATCAAAAAGGAAAAGTAATCGATAAATACGAAACGAGCTTCTCAGCTCCATTCAAATATTAATCATATGAAGTTAAATTGGGGACATTATGTAGCAATTGCTTTGGGATGTTTTATGATATTCATTCTATCGTTGTTATATTTTGCAGGAGATACAGGCGGAATGGTAACCGAGGATTATTACGAAAAAGAAATTCATTTTCAGGATGAAATAAATGCAGAAAAACGAGCAAATGCTTTGACCGAGAAACCAGAAGTTATTGTACAAGCAAATGGATTTTTATTTAAATTTCCAGCAACTACTGCTTCCGATTTTAAAGGAGATATTTTTTTGATGCGTAATGATGACGAAACAAAAGATGTCAAAATGCCGATTAAATTATCTGATAAAAAGAATTTTTTAGTACCATCTGTTAAGTTAATTGATGGAGAATACGAATTAACTTTAAGCTGGAAAGAAAATAATCAAACTTATTTGATTAAAAAGTCCATTCGATGGATTTCACAATAGTTATCATAGCATTATCCATAGGTCTTACATCGTCCCTGCATTGCGTGGGGATGTGCGGACCTATTGCTTTATCTTTGGGATTAGAATCTCAAAACAAACTAAAATTTACACTTCGTAATTTGACTTATCAATTAGGACGTGTAACCACTTATACAATTTTAGGTGCAATTTTAGGATTGATTGGCGAATCATTTTCATTTGTTGGATTACAAAATTATCTAAGTATTTTGATTGGAGTTTTGATGATTATTATGGTCATGATTCCAAAATTTTACGAAAATGGTGCTACGCAACTTCGTCCTGTAAACGCCTTGATGGTAAAAGTAAAACTCTCTCTTGGTAAATTCTTAATCAAGAAAGATTCTTCCTCTCTTTATATAGTTGGTCTATTAAACGGACTTTTACCTTGCGGAATGGTTTACGCTTCACTTACAGCAGCCATTGGTTTAGGATCAGTTTACAAAAGTGCACTATTCATGTTCTTCTTCGGACTTGGAACCTTGCCTTTAATGTTTGCCACCGTTTTATTTGGTAATTTTTTATCAGTGAAACAACGTCAAACTATCTTAAAAATCTTACCAATTATCACACTTATTTTGGGTGTATTATTTATCCTTCGCGGATTAGAATTAAACATTCCTTTCATTTCACCAGCCAAAGAAGCACTTCAGCTAAATGGAATGGATGAGCATTGTATGTGATTATCATTTTTTATTCAAATAATTCGCAACAAGAAAAAGAGTTTTTTATTTCACATTTTAAGTTTTTAAATCTAATATTAATACCTTTATTGCATAAAAATTAAAGAATCATTGCGTTAGTATTTTTGAATTTTGTTTTACAAAAATGGACCAATTTACTTTTAAAGAAATCGCTGCTTTTATAGGAGTTTTCCTTGTTCTTGTGCTTGCCTTGTTTTTGGTAACTGTAAAAAGTAAGCACAAACTTTCAAATTGCTTACTTGCTTTTTTTCTTTTTACAACTGCTGCAGATGGATTGAAGTTTTTGATGCGTGATTTTCCTGTGAATTACATCAACCTAGAAGCTTTCCGTTGGAGTTTTAATTATTTGGCTCCAGCAACATTTTATTTCTATGTTTTGTCGGTTAGTTTTAACAAATTCCGTTTAAAACCGAAGTATTTGTGGCACACTATTCCATTCGTTGCGTTCAATTTGTATATGGCATATGGAATTTATTTTCAAGATAGGGCTGGAAAAATTAGTTTCATAAATGAGTTGAATGATTCGCCGATAATGAATTTTTTTTATATTCTGTTCGAAGTTCTTTTTCAAATCTATTTTATTGCTTCATTTTTGGTAATTCGAAAATCGAAAACAGTCTATTTCGAAAATTATGCAAATCCTGATATTTCTAAGTTTAATGCGCTTTACAAAATCACCATTCTATATTACGTTGTACATTTTTTAGTATTGATAAGATGGGTGATTACTTTCACTTACGGTTTCGGCGAATTGAGGGAATGGATTGTGATGCTAGATGGTTTTTCTTTTTTTGTTTGTACTTGTTGGTATCTATTTGTCGCATTAAATAATCCTGATTTTTTCCGAGGAGTTAATGAAAATTTGCAACCGATTAAGGAAGCTATTCCAAAGCAAAAATCTACACTAGAAATCGACGTCGAAAAAAATAATCAAATAGAATCATTAAAAGATTTTATGGTTAAAAATGAACCTTATCTCGATTCATCTTTAACGATTCAGAATTTGGCAGAGCAATTAAATATGCCTGTGAAAGATTTATCGGCTTTGATTAATTTGTACATGGACAAACATTTTTTTGATTTTGTAAATGAATATCGAATTAAAAAAGCCATACAAATTCTAAAAGATTGCACTCAAAAAGAGTTGACCGTTTTGGAAATTTTGTATCAAGTTGGATTTAATTCCAAATCTTCGTTTAATACATCCTTCAAAAAATATACAGGAAAAACACCAACCGATTACAGAAAGGAAGCTTTGTAAAATAAAATTATTTGCTGAAAATGCGTTCGATTTTTTTTAATCGGTCGTGTATCAACGCTTTTTAGATCAGCTTTGCAGAAAGTTTTTAAAATATAATTACAATGAAAAAAATAATTGTCTTAATATCATGAAGTATTTTATTCTCCAATTTTCTTTCAGCTCAAAAGCCGGTTGAACAAAAAACAGAAATCAATCAAATTAATGAACTAATGACTAAATCCTACGAAAAAGATTTGTTCAATGGAAATGTTTTGGTTGCCAAAAAAGGAAAAATTATCTATCAAAAATCCCTTTGGCTTTATTGATGAAATGAAGAAAAAATCTTTAACGAAAAATTCAATTTTCAATTTTGGTTCTATTGCAAAGGAGTTTAATGCAGTTGCGATTTTGATGTTGGTAGAACGTGGTCAACTTAAGCTTGATGACCCGATTTCGAAATATAATTTGGATTTGCCGAAATGGTCGGAAAAAGTAACAACCAGACATTTGATTAATTATGCTAGCGGAATTCCCAGAATAGAAAATGGATTAATTGTCCCGAAAAACGATGAAGAAGCGTGGAAGATTTTGAGAAAAACAGATACATTGTTATTTGAACCTGGAAAGGATTACCGATACGATAACGGCAATGTTTTTTTACAAAGAAGAATTATTGAAAAGATAACAAGAATGACTTTCCAAGATTTTGTTACGAAAAATATTATAAAACCTTTGAAAATGAACAATTCCGTGTTTGATCCGAAATTTGGTTATAAAAATCGAACGTCTTGCTATGATATGGATAATGTTCGGTGTCCAGAAATGGAATTTGTCAGCGGTTGGCTTTGGTTGGATACTAATGACATGTACAAATGGATTGATGCGATAAATCATAATCGTTTAATTTCTAGAAAATCTTTTGAAACATTATTGAATAATCCCTACACAAAAGACCATCAAGGTGGATCATTTGGAGATTATTTTAGAGATGAAGAGTTGCAGCGTCATAACGGTGTTTCCTATAAATTTGAATCTTTGGTGTTAAATGATATGAAGAACGATGTCGTTATCATTTTAGCATCCAACAGTCGGAATAAAGTTTGGGATTTGGGACATGTCATTCGAGATATTATGCTAGGAAAAACATTCGAAATTCCTAAAAAATCGGTTTACCAAGCTTTAAGAAAAGAAGCACAAACCGACGTCAATAAAGCGATTGAAAATTATTATCAACTGAAAAATACTTCCGAAAAAGAATATAGTTTTGAAAATCCAATCGAACTTAATACTTTGGGTTATGAATTTCTACGAGCGGGCAAAATAAATGAGTCGATAAAAATATTTCAATTGGTTGTAAAAGAGTTTCCAAATAACTCAAGTGTTGCTGATAGTTTGGGCGAAGCTTATCTAACTAACAAGCAATACGATTTGGCATTAGAATGGTACAACAAAGCCATCAGCCTTGGCGGAACCAACGGTAATGCCGAAAGAATGATTGAGAAAATTAAAGCGTTAAAAAACTAAAAATTGATTTCTCAAAATATTTAATTCAAATCAATTGAAGCCTTGTTAAGATTTAAATCTTGACAAGGCTTTCATTAAAATCAATACTTTCATCCTTACAAAATAAATCGTATTTTTGACGTTATCACTATATGTAGTGTAACTAAATAAACGTCAAAATGATAACACAATTAAGAGGTAAATTAATCGAGATTTATCCAACAAATGCTGTAATAGATTGCAATGGGGTCGGATATTGGGTCAATATTTCACTAAATACATATTCTACTTTAGAACACGAAGAATTGGTTACAATTTTTACACATTTGATCGTTCGCGAAGATGCGCATATACTTTATGGATTTGCAACAAAACTAGAACGAGAAATTTTTCAGAAATTAATTAGTGTTAACGGTGTTGGTCCAGCTTCTGGAATGATGATTATTTCGACACTTTCTTCCAAAGAAATTGCAACTGCAATCGCTCAAGAAGATGCCAGATTATTGCAAAGTGTAAAAGGAATTGGAGCTAAAACAGCGCAAAGAATTATCATTGACTTGAAAGATAAATTGGATCAAAATTTAATATTAGATGTTAATTCTACTTCGGTTAAAAATAAATCTAAGAATGAAGCGTTATCTGCTTTAGAAGTTTTAGGAATTCCTAAAAAATCTGCAGAGAAAATTATGGACAAAATCCTACAAGATCAGCCAGATGCAGACGTGGAATTCTTAGTAAAAGAAACCTTGAAGAAAATTTAATGAAGATTCATAACGAACCAAAAACTATTCGTAAAGGCTCTACTATAGCAGCTTTGTGTTTCCTTTTTGCAATGGGAACTATGAGCGATGTTATGGCTCAGGAAAGTGATACGCTTAAGTTTCCTATCCGAGATCAAAAAGGTGGATTGTTTTTAGATAATCAAATAAAATACGATGTACAATATGATGCGATAAAGCGTCAGTATATTTTATATCCTCAAATTGGAACAAGTTTAGTTTCCGAACCTATCTATTTGACACGTCAAGAATACCTGACTTTGGTTCAGAATCAAGACATGAAAAATTATTTCCGTACAAAATCTCAAACCAACGATCAATTTTATCGTGAAGAACGTTTTGGAGATAAGGAAGGAAAAAAAGAAGGAAGTATTTTACCAAGTTTTAAGGTGAAATCGAAAGCTTTCGAAACTATTTTTGGTGGATCAGAAATCTCATTGATTCCGCAAGGTTATGCAAATTTAGAATTGGGTGTTTTCTTGCAAAAGATAGATAACCCAATGTTGTTGCCACAAAACCGTCAAACGCTTACAATGGATCTTAATCAACGTATGCAATTGAGTATTTTGGGTAAAGTCGGAGAAAATCTTCAGATGAAAGTGAATTATGATACGCAAGCTGGTTTTGGCTTCGAAAATCAAATGAAACTTCAGTGGAGAAAGGCTTTGGGGAATAAATTGGATCCATTTGGAGGAGAAGATGATATTCTACAAAATATAGAGGTTGGTAATATTTCGATGCCGCTTAGTACTTCGTTGATTACAGGTGCGCAATCACTTTTTGGAGTTAGAACAGATCTTAAATTCGGTCGTACAAATGTATCGGCTGTCTTTTCAGAACAACGTTCGGAATCTAAAAATATTGTGGTTCAAGGTGGCGGTGTGATGACTGATTTTAAAGTCGCTGCCGAAAAATATGAATACAATAGACACTTTTTCTTAGGTCAATTTTTTAGAAATAGTTACGATAGAGCGTTAGCAAATTATCCTGCAGTTAACAGTAATATCAATATCAGTAATATTGAGGTTTGGAAAGTTGATAAATCTGGAGGGAATCAACAGAATAGACGTTCTATTATCGCTTTGCGAGATATTGCAGAAGGTGATACAGCGCCTCAAAATAGTAGTAATGCCTTATTTAATGAGATTAATTCTCAAGGTTTTACTAAGATTAGTGATGCAAGAAGTTATTTGAACGGATATTCTTTCAATGGAGAACAATTTCAGGATGGAGAAAACTTTATCGTCAACGAAAATGTTCGTAAACTTGATGCTTCCGAATTCACTTTCTATCCAAAATTAGGATACATTTCCTTGAATACGCCTTTGGTTGATGGTGAAGATTTATTAGCGGTTTCGTTTCAATATTCGTTAAGCTCTGATCCGACAAAATTATACAAAGTTGGACAAATGTCGAGCGAGACAGATAAACCAATTATTGCGAAATTAATCAAACCAAATTCTGCAGTTAATGTGGCTTCGCCAATGTGGGATTTGATGATGAAAAATATTTATTCGTTAAATGCTTATGGTGTTTCGAGTGAAGATTTTTTGATGAATATTAATTTCAAGGATAATGGTGAACAATCTTCTGGAAAATTAAATTACTTACCAAATTCTGCTGTTTCAGAACAATCGTTAATTCAAGTTCTGAACATGGATAGATTAAATTCGAACGGACAATTACAACAAAATCCTGACGGAAGTAAAGGTGATGGTTTATTTGATTTTCAACCAGGGTTAACAATTGATACAGAAAGAGGAAATATTATTTTCACTTCTGTTGAACCTTTTGGTAAATATTTGAGCAATAAATTAAAAGGTCAAAATGAAGAATATGTTTTTAATCAAATTTATCGTCAATTACCAAATACACTTTCTGGCGAAAAATTAGCTAATCGTTATACGTTAGAAGGTCGTTACAAAGGAACGGTGACAGATGGTATTCCGTTGGGCGCTTTCAATGTGCCGCAAGGTTCTGTTAAAGTAACTTCTGGTGGAGCAACGTTGACGGAAGGCGTAGATTATACGGTAGATTATCAGTTGGGGCGTGTAAAAATCATTAATGAACAATTGAAAAATTCTGGAGCACCAATTAATGTTTCTTTAGAAAATCAATCTACATTTAATTTACAGAAAAAACGTTTCATGGGAATTAATGTCGAGCATAAATTTAGTGATAAGTTTATGTTAGGCGGAACTTTAATTAATTACCAAGAACGTCCAGTTACGCAAAAAACACAATTTGGTTCAGAACCTGTGAATAACACAATTGTTGGACTTAATACACAATATAACTCAGAAGCTGAGTGGTTAACTCGTTTAACAAATAAAATTCCGGGAATCAAAACGGACCAAATGTCGAACATTAGTGTTCAGGCAGAGGCGGCTTATTTGATGCCAGGAATGAACAAAGTGACAGGAGGTTATTCTTATATAGACGATTTCGAAGATGCACAATCGCGCATTAGTTTATTAGATGTTGGTTCATGGAAATTTGGATCAACACCAGGAAAACCTGCTGGATATTCTGCTTCTGGTTACCACCCGTTCTTCCCAAATGGAATGAAAAATGACGATTTATCATTCAACAATGGTCGTCGTATGTTATCATGGTATTCTATTGATCCGCGTTTTTATGGTATGGGAGGAAGTTCGCCTTTAACAGATCAACAAATGTCAACACACATGGCACGTCGCATTAAGTTAAAAGAGCTTTTTGATCAACGTGATGTAATGGCTGGTACAAATTCGTACATCAGCACATTTGATATGACATTCTATCCGCAAGAACGTGGACCTTATAATGTTAATCCAAATGCAGTAGATACGAAAAACTGGGGAGCAATTATGCGTCCTATTTCAGTTTCTAACTTCAAAGATTCGAATGTGGAATACATCGAGTTTTGGATGATGGATCCTTATGCAGATGGAAAAGGTGGAGAAGGAGAGTTATTGGTACATTTAGGAAATGTTTCAGAAGACGTCTTAAAAGACGGCGAAATGATGTACGAAAATGGATTGCCTCATTCTGGAAATGGTGCGGCGACTGTTGCTTCTAAATGGGGATTAACACCTCAGTTAAATCCAATTTTATATGCTTTTGATACGGATGGAGCTGCCCGAAAACAACAAGATTTGGGTTATAATGGATTAACAGATGAGGAAGAAGCGCAACGTTATGGAATTACGAGTAATAATTTAGTGACAGGAGAATTAGATCCTGCAAATGATAATTATTTATTCTTCTTAGATGATCGCTTTAGAGGTGCATCAATCGGGAATACGGTTCAAGATCGTTACCGTTATTTCAGAAATCCACAAGGAAATAATTCAACTGATAATCCTTTACATGCATCATCTTTAACGCCAGATACAGAAGATATTAATGGTGATTTCAATTTAGATCAGACAGAAAACTATAATCAGTATACATTAAAAATTAACCGTCAAACGTTAGAAGATCCAAACAATAAATTTATTGTTGCAAGAAAAACGGTTCAGGGAGAATTTCCTGACAAAACGAAACATGATGTAAAATGGTATCAAGTTCGTATTCCTGTTGATAACTTTGATTTAGATCTTGACGGAGATGGAGTAGAAGAGTTAAACAATGATGCGTCTATTGCACAAGCAGAAAGTGTGTTAACAGCTGCTCGTTTTATGCGTATGGTGATGCGAGGTTTCGAGGAAGAAACAACTCTACGTTTTGGTACTTTTGATTTAGTTCGTTCTGAATGGCGTCGTTATACAAAAAACATTTATCCTTATATCATTAGTAATCAAGAAGGTTATGAGGAGGATAAAAATATTGATGATTTAGAAATTGGTGAGGTAAGTATCGAACGAAATGGTACAGATCGTCCTCGTTATATGATTCCTCCTGGAGTTTATCGTGAACAAACTCAAGGAACAACGGGATATCAATCTCAGAACGAAGCTTCGATGACATTGAAGGCGAAGTTTAAACCAGGAAGTACTTCAAAAGCTATTTTTAAGAATACAAATTTAGATTTGCGTCGATACAAAAAGTTGCAAATGTTTGTATCTGCTCAAAACTTATTAGATAGAGCGTCAAATGCGATTGATAATGGTACAAAATTATTTATTCGTGTAGGTAGTGATTATACAGATAATTACTATGAATATGAAATGCCGTTGAAATATACGCCACAAAGTTCTGCAACAGAAAGCACAGTTTGGCCAGATGAAAACTTTATCGATCTGAATACAGATTTGTTTACAGATGCTAAAAAACAAAGGGATGCTGATGGTTTCAGTACATTGCAACGTTTCAATTTTGCTTTTGATCAAGAGAATCCAAACAAAACGGTTTATGTAAAAGGTCGTCCAACATTGGGTAATGTCTCTTCAATTATGATTGGGGTTCGTAACACTTCTGGACCGTCTGATAAAGAAGTTTTACTTTGGGTAAATGAACTTCGTTTAAGCGAAATTGATAACCAAGGTGGTTATGCAGCTTCAGCAAATGTGCAGTTCAATTTAGGTGATTTTGCGAATGTACAAGTTTCTGGAAGCACAAGTTCTGTAGGTTTTGGTGCGATAGATCAAGGTCCTGCAAATCGTAATCAGGACGAATCATTACAATATGCGTTGAATGCACAAGTAAAATTAGACAAATTCTTACCAAAGAAATGGGGAATGGAAATTCCGTTCGATTTTACAATTCAGGAAAGTTTTGTCGATCCAAAATATAATCCATTAGACAATGATATTATTTTTGATGAAGCGCCTAATAAAGCTGAATTAGAAAAAGTTGTTCGTACTTATACGCAGTTCAAAAGTTTTGCTTTTAATAATATTCGAAAAGTTAGATCAACAAATAACAACAACCCTGTTCGTTTCTATGATCCATCTAACTTTTCAGTTTCGATGATGTATTCGGATAATTATTACCGTGATATTTACACGCAATATAACATCAACCAACAATTAAGAGCGTCGATTAATTATAATTACGGATTTAGAGGAAAATCGTACGAGCCTTTCAAAAAATGGCGTGCGGTTCAACCAAAAGAGGAATCAGGAAAATATTTACAATTTATTCGTGAATTTAATGTGAATCCTTTGCCAACACGTTTCTCTTTCCGTACAGAGATTGCGCGTACCTACAGTGAAAGACAATATCGAGATATCAGTCAATATTTAGGTGGAGGAAGCTCATCGAGTTTAATTCGTCCGACATATAGTAACAATTTCTTGTTCAATTGGCAATATAATTTAGGTTTTGATTTGACAAAATCGTTGCGTTTAGATTTAACATCTTCGACAATGACATTGAATGATGGAACAACTTTCCAGCGTGCAGATCAAGATATGATTTGGCAAAATATGTTCACAATTGGACGTCCAGTTCAGTATGATCAACAATTTCAGGTGAATTATAAATTACCTTTAAAATTCTTCCCATATTTAAATTGGATGAATGTTGAAGCTGGATTTACTTCGAATTATAACTGGATTGCAACTTCTACAGCTTACAGAAATTTTGAGACAGAAGTTACAAATCCTGATGGTTCTACATCAACACGAATTGCGAATTTAGGTAGAGGTACAGCTCAAAACTCGAATTCGATCAACTTGATGGGAGATTTAGATTTTGCAAAATTTTATCCAGAATTTAAAGGATATAAACGTTACGATTCGATCTTAAAAGGACGTCGAGCAGAAATAGATTCGTTGAATACAGTTTATACAAATTTATTTGCTAAAAAACGTCGTACAAATAAGAAATCAGCTTATAAATTCAAACATAAATTTACAGCAAAAGATTATGGTTGGATGGTTTTATCATCACTAAAGCGTGCTAATTTTACGTATAATCAGACAAATGGAGCTGTAATTCCAGGATTATTGTATGAGCCAGGTTTCTTTGGTGTTGATGGTAAAAATGGACCAACTTTAGGTTTTGTTTATGGAACGCAATTCGATATCAAACGACAATTAGTCGAAAGAGGATTGATTGTTGGTGATGAATTGATGACAGATGCGTATCAAATTACAAAAGGTTCTGATTTTAATGGAACTGCTTTAATTGAGCCTATTCCAGATTTACGAATTGATTTGAATGCAAAACGCACAAAAGATCGTCGTATTTATCATTCAGGATTTAATTTAGCAGTCGAAAATCTTTACATCGATGAATTAGCAAATCTTAATATTTCAACTGTTAATATCAAAACAGCTTTCAAAGATGGAGATGCAATTTTTGAGCAATTCCTAACAAATACTAAAACTATTTCTGGACGTTTAGCACAGAAAAGAGGTAGTGGAAATGTTGATGGATTGGGTTATTATGAAGGATTTAATGCAAGAAGTTCTGATGTACTTTTACCAGCCTTTTTAGCGGCAGTCCAAGGAAAAGATGCAGGTTCGTCTAAGTTAGGGTACAATCGTTCTATTCCAGTTCCGAATTGGCGCGTAACGTACACAGGATTGAAATCTGTTCCAATTATTAATAAATATTTTGATAATGTTGAGGTTTCGAGTTCATATAATTCGACATATACAACAACTGGTATTCAGTCCAATCCAAACTTTATGTTAGATACAGGAATTATGGGTGGTGGACAAGTGACTGGTAAAGATGAAAACGGAAACTTCTATACACAGAATTTATATGGAGCGGTTACGATGATCGAATCATTTTCACCATTATTGGGAGTGGATTTAACATTCCGTAACAGTATGCAATTACGTGCACAATATAACAGAGATCGTTTATTATCATTAAGTACAACAAATTATACGTATACAGAAGATTATGGATCTGAATATATTATTGGATTTGGGTATATTTTCAAAGATTTCAAAATGAAGATTCGTTACCAAGGAAATCAGAAAACAATCAAAGGTGACTTAAATATTCGTGGAGATTTCTCATTAAGAGATAATCAAACAACAATTCGAAAAGTAATTTATAACTTTGATGACGTACAAAATCCAAACGTACCAACAAGTATTTATGGAGATTCGCAAATTACAGGTGGACAGCGAATTATGACGTTTAAGATAACGGCAGATTATAACGTAAGTAAGAATTTGAACTTGAGATTCTATTGGGATCAGATGATGAGTAAATATAAAATTTCAACAGCTTTTCCAATTTCTCAAATTCGTGCCGGATTTAGTGCTACCTTTACATTCGGAAATTAAAAAAACAATAAAACAAACATTATGAGCATTCCAAACAATTTAAAGTACAGTAAAGATCACGAGTGGATTTCTGTAGAAGGAGATGTAGCAACAATCGGTATTACAGCTTTCGCACAAGGAGAGTTAGGAGATATTGTTTATGTTGACGTAGAAACAGAAGGAGAAACTTTAGGTCAAGAAGAAGTATTTGGAACAGTAGAAGCAGTAAAAACAGTTTCTGACTTATTTATGCCAATTAGCGGTGAAGTTGTAGAATTTAACACTGAATTAGAAGGTGAGCCAGAATTAATCAACACTGATCCTTACGGAAAAGGGTGGATTATCAAAGTAAAAATTGAAGATGCTTCTCAATTAGATGCTTTATTAGACGCAGCTGCTTACGGAGAATTAATTGGTGCATAAGACAAAAAAAATAATATTCTTTGCATATGTAGCGTTGGTGTTTTATCTGACGCTACTTCCACAAGAAAATTTCTCGAAATTAAGCACAATCAAAGAATTAGAAATCTTTTTGGAGATTGATAATTTAGATAAAATTGTACATTGTGGAATGTTTGGGATGATGACGATTTTGTTATTTGTCGCATACAAAATAACAACTCTGCGCTTGATGATAATTCCGTTTTTGGTAAGTTTTCTTATCGAAATTTTGCAAGGTATTTTAACATCACTTCATCGTAGTTTTGATTTTGTCGATTTAATGGCAAACTTATCCGGAATCTCCCTCGCATATATCGCAATAGCATATTATTTACAACATAAAAAAACTCAGTAGTATTACTGAGTTTTTTGTTTTTCTTATCTTTTTGACTTATTCAAGTGTAAACTAAGAAAATGTCATTCCGACGTTAGGAGGAATCTTCGATTCTTCATTCTACTAACGTTTTATTCAGAATGACATTTATACGTAAGTCATATTGAACTCGTTTCAACATCACATCAAAATAAAAAAAAGCAACCTTTCGCTTGCTTTTATATTGAAAAAATTAATTGTGCTTACCGCTTAGTTCATCAACTCCTCAGGAATATCACATATCGGAATTGGAACCATTTTATGTTGGTTAATACGATTTAATCTGGAATAAATCTCGAATACTTCTTTTTCTCTACCTTCAAATTCATTTGCAGTTTTTCCAGCTTCTTTCGCTTTCATTGCCCATTCTAATTCATCGTAATTTGCACCTAATTGATCTTCATCCGAACGATCATCACCAAACAAACCATCTGTTGGTTTTGCTTTTTGAATATCTGTATTAACTCCTAAAAACTCAGCAATTTTATACACTTCCGATTTCATCAAATCAGCAATTGGACTAAGATCTACACCGCCATCACCATATTTCGTATAAAAACCAACGCCAAAATCTTCGACTTTATTTCCTGTTCCTGCAACCAAATAATTGTGTAAACCAGCAAAATAATAAAGTGTTGTCATACGCAAACGAGAGCGTGTATTGGCCAAGGCTAAATTCACTTTATCCGTTGTTTCCGTTTCTGGTAAAGCCAAAACCATTGCATCAAAAGTTGAGGTTAAATCAACTTCTATCGAATCGATTGGCGACGAAAACTTATTTTTTAACCATTCAATATGACGTTTTGCTCTATCCGCTTGATTTTTTTCTTGATGAATTGGCATTTCCAAATTAAGTAAAGGGGAGCCTGTCATCGCACAAAGTGTTGAGGTTACAGCCGAATCAATTCCGCCCGAAATTCCAATCACAAAGCCTTTTTGGTGCGCTGTTTCCAAATAATCTTTCAACCAAGAAACAATATATTCTACAACTTTTTCAGTTTGCATAGTTTAATAATTTATTTCAAAGATAGCAGATTATGAAAAAAATTAGGGTTGAAAATACTACAGATTATTTTACTATTTTTGTTAGCTAAATAACCAAGCAATGAAATTTGTATATGGCTTAGCTTTTGCGAGTTTAATTTTATTTACTGCGTGCAAAAAAGAAAAATCGTGGGAAGTGGATGTCAAAGAACAAAATGTTCAGTTGAATATTCATGATATCAGCCAAGATTTTTTTAACGATTCGATTCCTTTAGCGACTTTACGAAAAGATTATCCTTTCTTTTTTGATGCAAAAACTGCGGATGATGTATGGGAAAGTCAACGTCGTAATAAAGAAGAATTGAGTATTTATGGACAATCTCGAAAGGTTTTTGGAGATTTTAAAAACTTAAATGAATCGTTAACTCCGATGTTTCAACGTTACCAATTTTATTTTCCAGAATATAAAATTCCGACGGTTTATACCTATTCATCAGGTTTACAAAATATAGATTATCCTGTGATGTTTAGTCAGCAATCTGGCTTGATGTTTATTGCGATGGATGCGTATTTGGGGTCAAAGAATAAATTATATGATAGCATTGGCGTAGAACGTTATTTACGCACAAATTTAGATTTTAATCGTTTGCCTTCTCAAGCTGTTGATGCAATTGCGAATGATGTGGTAACATTTAGCCCAAGAAATCAATTATTTATTGATAAAATGATTTATGAAGGGAAGAAATTGATTTTGCAAGATGCATTGTTAACAGATACACCAGACGAATATAAAGTTGGTTACACGCCAGAACAAATTCAGTGGTGTATTGAGAACGAAGGTCAAATTTGGAACTTTTTTGTGGAGCAAAATTATGTATTCAGTTCAGATGCTTCTTTGGATAAACGCTTTTTAGCAGTTAGTCCATTTTCAAAATTTAATAATGAAATAGAACAAGATTCTCCAGGAAGAATTGCGGCTTGGATTGGTTTGCAAATTATTCGCCAATACATGAAAGAGAATCCGAAGGTAGAATTGAAAGCTTTGTTAGATGATATGGATGGTCAAAAAATCTTCAAAGATTCTAAATATAAGCCAGCTTTAGAAAGTAATAATTCAACAAATTATACAACAAAAACAATTGATGGTAAAGTTTACCATTTTGTGAAATAAACTAATAATTAGAAGTTATGAGAACAACAAATATTACGGTAGAGATTGAATTGGACGAAAATCACGTACCAGAAAAAATGACTTGGAATGCACCAGACGGTGGAATTAGTCACGAAGAAACAAAAGCAATGTTACTTTCTGTTTGGGATGATAAAGCAAAAGAGGCTTTGCGTATCGATTTGTGGACAAAAGAAATGACACAAGATGATATGAAACGTTTCTTTCACCAAATTTTAATTTCAATGTCTAGTTCTTACGAAAGAGCAACAGAGGAAAAAGAAGTTGCAGAAAGAATCGCTGCTTTTGCAGAAGAATTCGCAATTGCTTCAAAAATTAAAGGTTAAGATTTTAACCAAATAAAAACTTTAAGTCGAATTTCGTAACATTTTGGTTAGAAATTCGACTTATTTTATATCTTTAATTTTCTGACAAGAATAGTCTATGAAACAATTATTTTTTACTTTACTATTTATTACTTCTCTTCCTTCGTTTGCCCAAGAAGGATGGACAATTGAAAAATGTATTGAATATGCTTCGAAAAATAATTTGACTGTTCAACAGAATACCATCAACCAAGAAATTTTTAATAAAAATTTAGAATTAACCTATAACGCTTGGTTGCCAACGGTTTCGGGTTATGTAGATACTAACTTTACTATCGGAACTTATAATCCAACAATAGAAAAGGGATATTATCAATTTGCGCATTCATTTGGCGTACAATCTAGCATCAATATTTACAATGGTGGAGTTGTTCAATTGAATAAAGACAAAGCTGCTTTGGAATTAGAAGCGTCGAAAGTACAAACTGCGATGACGATAAATGATATTTCGTTACAAGTTGCAAATTATTATTTGGCGGTTTTATTGAACAAAGAATTGAAACAAGTTGCAGTAGGAAATCTAACTATTTCGAAACAATTATTGGATCAAAATCAAAAGAAATTCAAAGCTGGTTCAGTAGCTCAATCTGTTGTTGCTCAATCTGAATCTGAAGTCGCGACAAATACACGTGAAGTGGTAAATGCACAAATCGAAATAGAGCGTGCATTGTTCAATTTAGCGATGTTGTTGCAATTAAATGATTACCGAAATTTTGCTGTAACTGATGTCAAAATTCCAGATAATGTAACGTCTCAATTGTATAATTTGGATGATGTGGTAGAAACGGCTTATCAAAATCAGCCTTCTGTAAAACATGCCGAATTGCAAATTGATGTTGCTGCGAAAGAAACTCAAATCGCGCGAACTTCATTATTTCCAAAAGTGACAGGAAGTTTCAATTTCGGAACGAATTATCTACAATATTTCAATAAAAGATTACGTCAAGATGCATTATTAGAGCAATTAGGACATAATGTAACAGGCGTTTTTGGAGTTGGTGTGAGTATTCCAATTTGGAATCAATATTCCTATAAAATTAATATTCAGAAAGCATTAATCAACGAGGATTTAGCAAAAGTTGACCTTCTACAATCGAAACAAGATGTGCTGAAAAATGTTCAATCTGCGTATTTCGAAGTAAATAGTTCTTATGCGTCATACGACTCGTCGAAAGAAGCGGTAAAATATGCGAAAATTTCATACGATTTTGCACAAAAATCTTACAATGCTGGAGTCATTAATCAATACGATTTTAACCGTTCGCGTAATGATATGATGGTTGCAGAATCGCAAATGTTGCAAGCGAAATACAATTACATTTTTAAACAAAAAGTATTAGATTTCTATGCTGGCGTTCCAATAACGTTGGAGGAGAAATAGAGGTTTAACTATTTTAATAACCTTTTTTTGATATAATTTATTTCTAGATTTTTTAAATTTAGAAATGATAAATATTCAAGATTACGTAAAAAGTTTTTTGTCTCACTTTCCAGAAAATGCAAATCAGCAACCTTGGGAAATCGTAGATAATTAAGAAGAAATTCTTACGAATAAAATTCAGCAACTATCTGATGATTATAGGATCGAAGGTAATGTTGCGATTCATAAATCTGCAACTGTAGAGAAAGGAGTTACACTAAAAGGAACAATTATTATTTCAGAAAATTGTTTTATCGGAGCGCATGCCTATTTACGTGGACCAATTTTTCTTACGAATTCGGTTATTGTTGGTCCGGGATCAGAAGTAAAACAAGCAATTCTTTTTGAAAAATCAGCAATAGCTCACTTCAATTTTGTTGGAAATAGTTTAATTGGTGAAAATGTAAATTTTGAGGCTGGTTCTATTTGTGCGAATCATTACAATGAACGTATTGTTAAAACATTTCTGTAAAAGTCAACGATCAAATTATTTCAACTGGTGTAACGAAATTTGGAGCTTTGGTAGGAGACGATTCAAAAATTGGAGCAAATGCAGTTCTTTCTCCAGGAACTATTTTAGAACAAAATTCTATTGTGGACAGATTAGAATTGGTCAAAGAAATCGATTAAAGCTAACTATTTTCTCTATTTCCGAAAGAAAATCATCTTATCAAACATAAATCATCTAACTTTCGTGATGTATCTTTGCAGCATGGCAACAATCTTAAATTTAGAAACTTCAACAAAAAATTGTTCGGTTTCGATTGCTAAAGATGGCGTTCAACTATGTTTGGTTGAAGAAAGTGATGAAAATTATGCACATGGCGAAAAACTGAATCAGTTTGTGGATTGGTGTGTGGAAGGTGCGCAAATAAATTGGAAAGATATCGAGGCGGTTTGTGTTTCAAAAGGTCCAGGTTCTTACACAGGTTTGCGTATTGGCGTTTCGTCTGCTAAAGGTTTTGCATATGGTTCTGATATTCCATTGATGGCGATTAATTCGTTGCAAATTTTGGCGGAATCACAATTGAATCAAGAGGTCGATTATATCATTCCGATGATTGATGCAAGACGAATGGAAGTCTATACAGCTTTGTTTGATAAGCAAGGAAATCAGTTAACAGAAACAGAAGCTAAAGTAATCGATGAAACTTCTTTTGAAGAATTGAAAGGAAATAAAATTATTTTTGTGGGTGATGGAGCAGAAAAATGTCAAGAAGTTTTAGCGCATTTAGATGCTACGTTTATACAAACTTTTCCATCGGCAAAAGATATGATTCGTGTTGCGGAAGAAAAGTTTAATCAAAAATCATTTGAAGATGTTGCGTATTTCGAGCCATATTATTTGAAAGATTTTGTGGCAGGAAAAAAGAAATCTGAATAAAATAAAAAGAGATAATTTATGAAAAATCTTGTGTTGACAATCGCTTCATTATACGGAATGACGGCGGTTATATTAGGTGCTTTCGGAGCTCATGCGTTCAAGAAAATTTTGCCTGCAGAAAAATTAGCAAGTTTTGAAGTTGGGGTACGTTACCAAATGTATCACGCAATTGTTTTGTTAGCTGTTGGAATGTATTTTCAATTTAATAATTTATTAGAACGTTCTGCTGCTTGGTGTTTAATTGCCGGAACATTTGTTTTTTCTGTAAGTATCTATTTGTTGTCATTCGCAGAACATTGGAATGCAAACCTTAAATTTTTAGGACCAATTACGCCACTTGGAGGATTATTCATGATTATCGGTTGGGGTTTATTAGCTTGGATTTTTATGAAAGGAAGATAATTTTCTTTAAATTTATATAATTGTTAATCAGTTATATGAATTTGTGGAATAAATTATTGGTTGGATTATTATTTTTCCTTGCAATTAGTACAAAAGCGCAAGATAAATTAGTATTGACCACTCCTTTAATCTTTAAACATAGCAACTTTGAATTGAAATTGTTTAATAATCAACAATTCAAATACAAGTCGGTTTTTTATAACTGTATTGTAGAGTTAGATAAAAACGGTAAAGAAATCAATAATGCTAATTATGATTTTGCTGAAGGAACTTATCAAGTAATGGATAATAAATTAATCTTAACTGTAAAATCATCAAGCAGCTATTATTCCTTAGAAAAAGAATATTACTTTTTGATTCTTGATAAAAAGACTTTTTTGATTTCTAACAAAGATCGAAAAAATCTCAAAGAAGCAAGAATGCAAAGACCAAATAAATCTTTTCCGAATTATATTATAGATACGGATAATCGTAGAGAATATACATTTTATAGTACTGATCAAAAAGTAACTATCGAAGGTTACGAAAAAGATAAAATATATCAAATGTTTAAATAAAAAAGACACTTTATAAAGTGTCTTTTTCTATTTTTAATCTTTACCATTTATCATTTTAGAAACAATTCCAGAATTTTTATTGACTTCATCGATAATAACTCCAATGAGATGAATAAGAAAAAAGATAGGAAACCAATAAATTGCAGTTTTATGCAGTTCTTCCATTGGGTCTTTGTAAGTTCCATTTCCCCACATTAAATAAAATCCTGTCACAATATTAATTAGCATTAATAAATAGAAAATCATATAAATTATTCCCTGAAACTTTTCGGATGTTGAATGACTTTTCAAGGGATTAGGAAATCGGATTCCCTTTATCAGCATATAAACAATTCGGGCAGCAAAAAGACCTAAAGCGATATAAGCAAATATTTCGTGCCATTGCCACATTGGTTCTAAAGAACTTCTTCCAATTGTTTTTAAAGTAGCGTCAGAAATGTTTAAACCTTCTTTTGAAACTTCATTGGTAATTAAAGCAGAAAGATTTTTCTTGCTCATCCATTCCATTCTCAAAAAACCAGTTAAGAAAAGCATTATCATCGATATTCCGATTGTCCAATGTAATAATCGATGAGTTAAAGTAAACTTTTTCATAATTTATAGTGATTAAAAAAACCTCTCTAAATTGAGAGGTTTTTGTTGTATTTTTTTTATTCAAAATCGTCTTCTGTGAATTCGAATTCTTCAAATGTACATTCTATTTCGAAAGGAATATCTTTTTCAGATTCTTCTACAAAATCTTGCACTTCACCTTTCCAGTTCAAGGTCAAAATTCCTTTATCGTTTACACTAAAAGTTAATTCGTTGTTTACTGTTTCGTAATCTTCTTCCGAAACATTCAACGTTGTGTAATATACTTCCACAGTTTCACCTTCTTCGTCTTCTTCCTCGGCAAAACCGTAAGGAATAGAAACTTTTTTACCGTTTAATTCTTCTACAGATTCTACGTCCAAAGGAAAATCATCAATAAATAAAGAAAGTTGAGGAAAATCGTTTTGTAACGAATCGCCTTCTACGTGTTCTAAGTCATCAGTCGAATGTATTTCGACCAACAAACATTTTTTATTTCCTTGAAAAACGACTTTGCATAACGATTTTTCAATATTATAATTAAATGTTTCATCCGGATGGAAGAACTTAATTGTTTTCATTGTTTTGTTAATGTATGTTATTAATTATGAGTACGAATATAATTAAGTTCAATTAATTATCACAAAAAAAATGAGAGAAATTATATTTTTTCGCCTCTAAAACAAAAAAGCCATCTATCTAAGATAAATGGCTTCTATTATTTTATGAATATTCAATTCGATTATTTTGCAGCTTCTTCAGTTGCAGCAGCTGGTTTAGCTGATAAATCTACTTGTAATAAAACTTCGTCTTTTATGATAGAACCTCCAGCACCTACGAATGCAATTCCGAAATCTTTACGGTTAATTCCGAATTCTTCAGATTTGATTGTTACACCATTCGCATCAACAGTTACATTAGCTTTGAAAGTTACATTTTTAGGAACTCCACGGAAATCTAAGTTTCCAGAAATTTCTGAATTGTAATCTCCACCTTCTAAAGTTTTAACTCCTGTAATTTCGAAAGTTGCAGTTGGGAATTTTTCAACGTCTAAGAAATCAGCAGATTTTAAGTGTCCATCTAATTTTCCTTTGCTTTCTGCATCAGCATCTAAATCTTTAGATTCGAAAGAAGCAAAATCAGCAACAAATTTTCCTGATTCTAAAACTCCGTCGTGTACTTTTACAGAACCTTCTTTTAATTTTACAACTCCGTAGTGACCTTCTTCTGGTTTGTTAATATCGTCAAAAGTTTTTCCACCTTTCCAATTTACAACAGATGCAGTTGTATCAACAGTATATTCTGCCGCTCCTTCAGTTGATGTTGCTCCTTCTTGAGCTTCAGTTGCAGCTTTAGTTTCAGTTTTTCCTCCACAAGAAGTTAATGCAACAGCAGAAACAACAGCCAATCCTAAGAATAATTTTTTCATATTGCTTTTTTTAATTTTTTCTTTTACAAAACTATAATATAAATTAATAGTTGATATTGATTTATATCAATAAATGAAATAATTAAACAATTATTTCATATTGAATAAATCTAATACCTTAGCCAAACATAAGAAAAATTATTCAATCGTGCTAAACGTAAAACAACTCAGTTATAATTATCCAGATTTCGAAGAAAAAGTACTCGATAACATCAATTTTGCAGTTAACAAAGGCGAAGTGATAAGTATTATTGGGGAAAGTGGAAGTGGAAAATCAACTTTACTGAAATTGATTTATGGTTTGCTAGATTTTAAAGAAGGAGAAATTTACTATCATACTAAGAAATTACGTGGTCCTGCTTATAATTTGATTCCAGGTCATAAAATGATGAAATACGTAGCGCAAGATTATGATTTGTTAGATTTTGTGACTGTTGGTGAAAATGTCGGAAAATTCTTAAGCAATTTTGATTTAGAACTTAAGCAACAACAAATTGACGAAGCGTTAATGGTGGTTGAAATGTTAGACTTTAAACATATTTTTCCAAATAAACTGAGTGGAGGTCAACGACAGCGTGTGTCTATTGCGCGAGCTTTGGCACAACAACCCGAAATTTTGTTGTTGGATGAACCTTTTTCTAATTTAGATCAAACATTAAAATTAACCATTCGAGAAAAAATTATGGATTGGTGCAAGGTGCATCAAATTACACTGATTTTTACAACGCATGATTTGAATGATGCTTTTTATACTTCGGATAAAATTTTAGTTTTGCAAAACGGAAAAATGATTCAGTTTGATGAGGTCGAGAATGTGCGAAATTCTCCTGCAACAGCTTATGTGGCCAAACTTTTTGGTTATGTAAATGTGTTGGATGATTCGCAAGATTTAGGAATTGATTCGTCTAAAATTGTGATTTATCCAGAAGAAATTACAATTTCTGAAAATGGAAAATTTGAAGGAAAAGTAATTTCATCAAAATTTCAGGGAAGAGATTATTTGGTAAGATTTACATTCAAAAACATTGAATTGTTGATTTATTCTTCTCAAAAATTAATGAAAGATGAGTTGATACATTTTGAAGTTATAAAATTTCATCAATTATGCATTTAGAAAGTTTACAAGTAACGGAATTGTGTAGCGAACGATTAATTTTGATGCCGTTCACGATTTCCATTTGCGAAAATATATTACAGAATAATTATACCGAATTAGAGCAATTAAATTTAGTTAGAGGAAAAGGTTGGCCAGATGCAGATGTAATCGAAACATTGCCTCGAATTATTGTAAACTTGTCTAAAGTTGACGCACCAACAGGTTTCGAATCGTGGATGATTATCAAGAAATCAACACGAGAAATAATTGGTGACATTGGTTTTAAAGGTTATAATTTTGTTGGAAGAAGTTGTGATATTGGTTATGGAATTATCGAAGCAGAAAGAAAACAAGGTTTTGCCGCTGAAGCAGCTGCGGAATTGATAAATTGGGCATTTACAAAAGAAACTTTAGAAGAAGTAACCGCTTGTTGTTTGATAGAAAATATTGGTTCAACGAAACTTTTGACAAAACTAAATTTCTCTGAATTGAGTCGAGATTCAACTATGATTTATTGGTCGTTGTTGAGAGAAAATAAATTGAGTTAAAGAATAGATTTCTCGATAAACTTGGAATGATAATCTGATATAAAAAAAGCGCAATTCAAATTTAGAATTTCGCTTTTTTGTTTTTATTTATTCAACAAGAAATCTAAAACTTCTGCTGTAAAATCTTTCGGATTTTCGGCATGTAACCAATGTCCTGCATTTGCAATTTTCTTGATTTCCGCATTTGGAAAACGCTCTTTGATAATCATTTCATCTTCTGGCATAATGTAATTTGAATTTGCACCACCCAAAAATAAAGTTGGACCATCAAATTTGCCTTTTAACAATTCAGAACCAATCATCTCTTGGTAAAATTTCTCCAAAATAGCTAAATTGAATCGAAAAGCATATTTTCCATTATCGGCGTGATACACGTTTTTCAACAAAAATTGTCGCACACCAATTTCAGGAATATATTGTTCTAAAGTCGTTTCTACATCTTTTCGAGTTTCAACTTGATCAAAATTGACAGATTTCAATGCTTTGAAAATCGCATTATGATGAGGTTGATACGCTTTTGGTGCCATATCCACAACAATCAAATGATCTAATCTATTTTGATGAATCATCGCAAAATCAATCACAATTCTTCCGCCAAGCGAATGTCCCAACAAATGTGCTTTTTCGATAGAATTTGCATCCATATAATTCACGATATCTTGCGTCATCGCTTCCAAAGAAGAATCTTCGCTATGAAAACTACGTCCATGATTGCGTAAATCAATCAAATGTGTTGTAAAATATTCGCCAAAATGTTTTCCTAATGTGCTCCAATTATCCAATTGTCCAAACAATCCATGAAAAACCAATAAATGTTTTTCACCAGAGCCGACAATTTTGCTATGTAAGATTTCTGCCATTTTCTACAAATTTGCTAATTCAATTTTACGTAAATACGCTTGTATCGTATTTTCTAAACCTAAATATAGAGCTTCAGAAATTAACGCGTGACCAATAGAAACTTCTGCAATTGTTGGAATTTCGCGAATAAAATATTCAATATTATCTAAACTCAAATCGTGTCCAGCATTTACAGCCAATCCATTTTCGATTGCTAATTTTGCCGTTTCTTTATAAGGAAGAATTGCGTCAAGATTTCCTAAACCGTATTGCGTCGCAAATTCTTCTGTGTACAACTCGATTCGATTAGCACCAGTTTTCGCAGCACTTTCAATTAAAGCAGGATTTGGATCTAAGAAAATAGAAGTTCTGATTCCAGCATCTTTAAACGTTTTAATCACATCTGTTAAATAATCAAAATGTTTGATTGTATCCCAACCAGCGTTTGATGTAATCGCATCTTCTGAATCAGGAACCAAGGTAACTTGTTCTGGTTTTGAGTTTAAAACCAATTCCATAAAACTATCAATCGGTTTTCCTTCAATATTAAATTCAGTTGTTACAACAGGTTTCAAATCGTACACATCTTGGTAACGAATATGACGTTCGTCTGGACGTGGATGAATCGTAATTCCTTGCCCTCCGAATTCCTGAATTTTGATTGCCGCTTCTACAAGATTTGGCGTATTTCCACCACGCGCATTACGAATTGTGGCAATTTTATTTATATTAACACTTAATTTAGTCATGATTTTATATTATAATTTTTTTATATCAGAAAGCGAAATGCTTTGCATAATTTCTAAGTCAAATTTACGACAAGCTGTTAACAAATGATCGAAAATATCGGACTGAATTCTTTCAAATTCCAAATTGCTTGCCGAAGTTGTAAAACAACCAATTTCTAACGGCATTCCAAGCGGCGAAACAGGTAATTGTTTTACGATAATTGGATCATTTTGCGAAACTGTTTTTAAACTTTTTAAATAATGTTCAACATAAATTCTAAAAACACCAATATTGGTTAAGTTTTTACCATTAATATCTAAATCAGAATTTTCAATGTTTTGATTATAGATAGAGATTTCGTGACGTTTTTGTTGAATATAATGATGAATTAAAGTAATATTTTCGAAACGATTTAACATTTCTTCGTTACAAAACTGAAACGAATTTACATTAAACGAAACAGAACGTTTTATTTGACGTGTTCCAGTTGCCAACATCGCCATATGATTGGTTACCTGAGACGATACCAAATCTACAGTAGGAACCGTTGCAATAGATTTATCAAACTTCTCAATTTTCACCAAATTGATGTTAATTTCTTTTACTATTCCTTCAATATCGCCTTTGGAAACGGTAATCCAATCGCCAACTTTTACAATTTTAGAATAGGAGATTTGCAAACCAGAAACAAATCCGAAAATTGCATCACGAAAAATCAATAAAACAGCTGCGGTTAAAGCTCCGAGAACGGTAATAATTGTATTTTTATCAACCGTAAACAAAATCATTATTCCAGAAATAATCGCAAAAAATGTGATAATAAACTTCAACATTTGCCCAAAAGTTCGCACTCCAACTGTTGTATAACTATTTTCTTCGTTGTACACATCAATAATTGTATTGATAACTCGGAAAATAAGTTGCGTAAAAACGATTAATGAAATAAGTTGTGTAATGCGTTGAACAACATGAAAAATATTTCCTTCATTCTTGAACAAAATAACATTCATGCTTAATGCAAAACTGATTGGAACAAGATGAATAGCTGAAAGAAAGACTTTGTTTTTGTACAAAAACTTCAACCAATCGTTTTCGGTGAAATTCTTTAATTTTTTTAGAAGCGGAAGAATAATAACTCTTAGCACAAAATCTATCACAAAAAGAATAGCTATCCAAGTAACAATTTCTAAAAAGGTAAAAAGATTTTCGGATAAATCAATTTTGAAATATTGATTGAAAAAAAATTTTACACCATCAGAAAATTCTTCATAAAAAGATTTATCTTGCATAAGCTGTTAATTGAGTTTAAATAGATTTGTTTGTGCAAAGTTACAGTTTTAAAAATACTAAAATAATGGATAACGATAGTATACTAAATCTTATTAGTGGAATTTTATTGGTTGTTGGTTTGGTCGGAACTGTTTTGCCAGCTTTACCAGGAGCACCTTTGGCATTGGTCGGATTATTGGTTTTTAAATTCAGTAGTGATTGTAGTTACAATTGGGGAACGATAATTATTGCAGGACTTTTTGTGTTATTAGGTGCGCTTTTAGATTATTTATTACCAGCTTACATGACCAAGAAATTAGGTGGAACCAAATACGGGATTTGGGGATCTATTGTAGGATTAATCATCGGATTATTTTTTCCACCAATCGGGTTTATCGTAGGTCCTTTTCTGGGAGCATTATTAGGCGAATTGGTTTTTACTGCGGCTTCGCCTAAAGTTGCATTAAAATCTGCTTTCGGATCTTTTGTCGGATTTATTTTAACAACAGGATATGATGTTATTTTAACATTAATTTTTATAGGAATATTTGTTTATCACTTAATGAATTAGTCAGATTAAATGATTGAAATTAGGTCAATAAAAAATATTTAACTATATTTGCAAAGAATTTAAAGGAATAAATGGAGGAGGGCTGGTTATAGCTCTCTTTTTCGTTGTATATGGATTCAAATAAAGTAAAACAGCTGATAGACGAAGCAATAGCGGAAAATCCGTCATTGTTTCTTATCGATTGGAAAATCACTCCAGATGATAAAATTGTAATTTTAGCAGATGGAGACGAAGGTCTTTCAGTCGAAGAAATTGTAAGAATAAGCCGATATGTAGAGCACAATCTTGATAGAGAAGAATGTGATTTTGCATTAGAGGTTTCCTCTCCTGGTGTAGGAAGTAACCTAACCATGCCACGCCAATTTGTCAAAAATGTAGGAAGAACTTTAGAAGCTACATTAAGCGACAAAGTGATGGAAGGCGAAATTGTAGAAGCTGATGAAGAAGGTGTTACAATTTTTTGGGAAGCGCGCGAACCAAAACCTGTAGGAAAAGGAAAAATTACAGTAGAACACAAAGAAAAAATAAATTACGCTGACATCAAGAAAGCGATTATAAAAGTCACCTTTTAAAAAAATAAAAGTTTAATGGACAATCTTGCATTAATTGAATCTTTTGGAGATTTTAAAGACGATAAGAACATCGACCGTATTACGCTTATGGCAATCTTAGAAGATACCCTGAAAAGTGTTTTGAAAAAGAAATATGGTACAGATGATAACTTTGATATTATTGTAAATCCTGATAAAGGAGACTTAGAGATTTGGCACAACCGTATCGTTGTAGAAGACGGTTTTTCAGAAGACGACGCAACAGATATCGAATTATCTGAAGCACGTAAAATTGAGCCAGATTTTGAAGTAGGTGAAGAAGTATCGGAAAAAATTCCGATCGAAGCATTAGGTCGTCGTGCAATTTTAACTTTACGCCAAACATTGGTGTCTAAAGTAATGGAGCATGATAATTCTAATTTATACGAAAAATTTAAAGGTTTAATCGGAGAAGTAGTTACGGGAGAAATCCATTATGTACGTCACAAACAAGTGATTATAATGGATGACGAACAAAACGAAATGATTTTACCAAAAGAAAATCAAATACCATCAGATTTTTTCAGAAAAGGAGATACATTACGTGCTGTTGTAGATGACGTAAAATTGAGAGGAGCAAAACCTCAAATTATTTTATCTAGAACATCACCAAAATTTTTAGAGAAATTATTTGAACAAGAAATTCCAGAGATTTTAGACGGATTAATTACAATCAAAAATGTAGTTCGTATCCCTGGAGATAAAGCAAAAGTAGCAGTAGAATCTTACGACGATCGTATCGATCCAGTAGGAGCTTGTGTTGGAATGAAAGGATCTCGTATCCATTCAATTGTACGCGAATTACGTAACGAGAATATCGATGTAATCAACTACACAAACAACATGAGTTTGTTTATTCAACGCGCTTTAAGCCCAGCTAAAATTTCGAATATCGAAATTAATGAAGAAGAAAACAAAGCCTTAGTTTACGTAAATGCAGACGAAGTTTCGAAAGCAATTGGTAAAGGAGGTTACAATGTTCGTTTAGCTTCTAAATTAGTTGGAATGGAAATTGATATTTTCAGAGAAGGCGCCCAAGACGAAGACGTAGAATTATCAGAATTCTCAGATGAAATCGATGCATGGGTAATCGAAGCATTCAGTGCTATCGGGCTAGATACTGCCAAAAGTATTTTAGAACAAGATGTTGATGACTTAATCAAGCGTACGGATTTAGAAGAAGAGACAATCTTAGACGTTATCCGTGTCTTAAAAGAAGAGTTTGAAGATTAATTCATACTCAAGTCATAAACAATTCATACATTTGCAAACATTAAAATAAGAGATTAGCTTCATATGTCGGAAACAATAAGATTAAGTAAAGTATTAAAAGAATTAAATATATCAATAGATAGAGCTGTTGACTTTTTAGAAGGGAAAGGTAAAACTGTAGAGAAAAATCCGAACTCTAAAATCGATGTGCCAACTTACGATATTTTAGTTAATGAGTTCCGATCTGATGCTAAACAAAAGCAAGCTTCCGGTGAAGTAGTCATTAACAAAATTTCAGATATCAAAGCCGCTGAGAAAAAAGAAGCAGAAGCAAAAGCTGCAACTGAAAAACCAGTAGAAAAGAAACCTGAAATCATTGAAACGACGAAAGTTGAATTGGAAGGACCAAAGACTGTTGGAAAAATAGACTTAGATGCTTTGAAACCTAAAGCCAAAGTAGAAAAAACTGCGGTAAAAGAAGAGGTGAAGAAAGAAGAAATCAAGAAAGAGGAAGCACCAAAAGCTGAACCTAAAACTGAATCAAAAGAGGAACCGAAAGGACCGAAAGTGATAAAAGTTATTGATCTTGATAAAATAAATAATACAGGTAAACCTAAAAAGCAAGATTCTCCAGCTCCTAAAAAAGAGCAAGCAGAACCTAAAAAGGCGGAAGCACCTAAGGCGGAAGTTAAAAAAGAGGTGAAGAAAGAAGAACCTAAAAAGGTGGAAGAGGTTAAAAAGCCTGAAATAAAAACGGAAGCGAAGCCTGAAGTGAAGAAAGAAGAAATTGAAGAAGTAGCAGCAGTTGAACCTCAAAAAATTGAAACTGTCTACACAAAATTAGATGGACCTAATTTTACAGGTGCAAAGATTGACTTATCTAAATTTGATAAGAAAAAAACTGACGATAAAAAAGGGAATCAAAAAGGTGCTAATAACGCTGCTGACAAGAAAAAGCGCAAACGTATCCAGAAAAACGTTAAACCAGAAGATGTAGCAAAAGCTGGAGAAAACGGAGGAAACAATAACAATCGTCAAGGTGGTAACAACAACCACGGAGGAGGAAATAATAATAACCGCCAAGGTGGTAATAACAACCACGGAGGAGGAAATAATAACAACCGTCAAGGAGGTCAAGGACAAGGAGGTAATCGCCCAGGTGGACAAGGTGGTAATCGTCAAGGTGGTGGAAACTTTAGAGGTGGAAACAACCGTGGACCAAGAGTTCCTCAAGTAGAACTTTCTGACGAAGATGTTAAAAAACAAATTAAAGACACTTTAGATAAACTTACTAATAAAGGAAAAGGATCTAAAGGGGCTAAACACAGAAGAGACAAACGTAAAGAGCGTCGTGAGTTTGCTGAGCAAGAGCAAGAAGCAATAGACATGGACAAAACTTTACATGTAACAGAATTTGTAACGGTTAACGAATTAGCTTCTTTAATGGATGTTTCTGTTACAGAAGTTATATCTGCATGTATGTCATTGGGAATCATGGTTACCATGAACCAACGTCTAGAAGCGGATACAATTCAATTAGTTGCAGATGATTTCGGATTCGAAGCAGTATTTGCTAATGCTGAAGAAGAAATCTCAACTGAAGAAGAAGAAATCGATAACGAAGAAGATTTAGTAACTCGTGCGCCAATCGTAACTGTAATGGGACACGTGGACCATGGTAAAACATCTTTATTAGATTATATTCGTAAAGCAAACGTAATTGCTGGTGAGTCTGGAGGTATTACACAACACATTGGTGCGTATAACGTAACATTGCCAAGTGGTAAGCGTGTAGCGTTCTTAGATACACCAGGTCACGAGGCCTTTACAGCGATGCGTGCTCGTGGTGCTCAAGTAACGGATATTGCAATTATTGTAATTGCGGCCGATGATCAAATCATGCCACAAACACGTGAAGCAATTTCTCATGCTCAAGCAGCTGGAGTACCAATGGTATTCGCTATCAATAAAGTTGATAAACCAGCAGCTAACCCAGAAAAAGTAAAAGAGCAATTAGCTCAAATGAACTTATTAGTTGAAGACTGGGGTGGTACTTACCAATCTCAAGAAATCTCGGCTAAATCTGGTTTAGGAGTAGAAGATTTATTAGAAAAAGTATTATTAGAAGCTGAGGTATTAGACCTTAAAGCGAATCCAAAACGTAAAGCATCTGGTACAGTTGTAGAAGCTGCATTAGACAAAGGACGTGGATATGTTTCGACAATTATCGTACAAACAGGTACATTACACATCGGAGATTATGTATTAGCAGGATCTCACCATGGTAAAGTTCGTGCAATGTTAGATGAGCGTGGGAACAATATCAAAGTTGCTGGACCATCAACACCAGTTACAATATTAGGATTAGCGGGTGCGCCAACAGCAGGTGATAAGTTCAAAGTTTACGAAGATGAACGCGAAGCGAAACAAATTGCAACTCGTAGAGATCAATTACAACGTGAGCAAACTATTCGTACACAAAAACATATTACGCTTGATGAGATTGGACGTCGTATTGCTTTAGGAGACTTCAAAGAGTTGAATATTATCTTGAAAGGGGACGTGGATGGTTCTGTAGAAGCATTGACAGACTCTTTACAAAAACTTTCGACAGAAGAAATTATTGTTAACATCTTACACAAAGGAGTTGGACAAATTACAGAATCTGACGTATTATTAGCTTCTGCTTCAGATGCGATTATTATCGGATTTAATGTTCGTCCTGGTGGATCTGCTCGTGATATTGCAGAAAAAGAAGAAGTTGAAATTAGAACTTACTCAATTATCTATGCTGCGATCGAAGAGATCAAAGAAGCGATGGAAGGTATGTTATCTCCAGAGTTGAAAGAGCAAGTAACAGGTAATATTGAGGTACGTGAAACATTCAAAGTAACGAAAGTTGGTACTATTGCTGGATGTATGGTGTTAGACGGTAAAGTTTACAGAAACTCTAGTATTCGTATCATTCGTGACGGAGTTGTGATCCACGATGGTGAATTAGCTTCATTGAAACGTTTCAAAGATGACGTGAAAGAAGTTAGTAAAGGTTACGAATGTGGTCTTAACATCAAAAACTTCAACGATATTCAAGTAGGTGACATTATCGAAGCTTACGAAACTGTAGAGGTTAAAAAGAAATTGAAATAATTATTTCTCAACAAATATTTTAAAAGGAGCTCACTTTGAGCTCTTTTTTTATGAAATTTTATTTAATAAAAATCAATACTCTACTTGTTATGTAGAATTATATTCTATTATTAATCTTATTTTTAGAATAGAATCTCTATTTAATATTAATTTAAAGTTTTCTTTTATTTTATTTAAAAACGAGTTGTTTTATATTCTATAAAGTCTATAAATTTGCTAGACTTTTAAAATTGTAAATATGAACAAGAAATTATACTCACTCAAAAAAATATTTTTTCTAACTGCTCTTTTCGGTGGAACATTTTTATTCGCTCAAACTAAAGTCACAGGTACGGTTGAAGATGTAAATGGACCAATCGATCAAGCAACGGTTAATGTAAAAGGAACAAATATCACGACGATAACAGATGCAGATGGTTTATATCAACTAACGTTAGAACCAGGGAAGTATGAAATTATTGTTTCAAAAATAGGTGAGCCAACAACGACGCAAACGATTAATGTGCTTGATGAAAATGAAGTTTCTTTAGATTTCTTTTTACAATCAATCAATTCGGAGACTGATCTTAGCGAAGTTGTTTTAATTGGTTCGCGCGCAGTCGGACGTACACAATTAGATTCTTCAACACCAGTTGATGTGATAGATATTAAAGAGGTTACAAAAGATGTAGGACAAGTTTCGTTAAATCAAATCTTAAATTATGTAGCACCATCTTTTAGCTCGAATACGCAAGTTATTTCTGACGGAACAGATCATATAGATCCTGCTTCTTTGCGCGGTTTAGGACCAGATCAAGTATTAGTTTTGATTAATGGAAAACGTCGTCATACAACATCATTGGTTAATATTAATGGTTCGTTTGGTAAAGGTTCTGTCGGTACAGATTTGAATGCAATACCAACTTCTGCAATTAAACGAATTGAAATTCTTCGAGATGGAGCCGCGGCTCAATATGGTTCTGATGCGATTGCAGGTGTGATTAATATTGTCTTGGAAGATTCGACAGATAAACTACGCGCGTCAATTTCGTATGGAGGAAATCTTTCGAAAAATGCAGAAGATAATTTTGATGGCGAAACTTTTCAAGCGAATGTGAATTATGGTGTAAAAGTTGGAGAAAAAGGAGGATTTGTAAATGTTGCAGGTTCTTACGACAAGCGTCAACCATTCAATCGTCAAAAAGAATTTACAGGAACAATTTTTTCAGATTATAATCGACCAGATTTATATCCAAATCCAACTGGAAAAGATATTACAGAGGAGGAATTAGCCCGCCGTGGAGAAACGCGTGCTGATTATGTTTCGCGTATTGGACAATCAAAAAATGAAGGAGGTGCGATTTTTATTAATTCACTTTTCCCAGTTTCAGATAAAACCGAAATTTATGCATTTGGAGGATTAAATTATCGTTTAGGAGAATCAGCAGCCTTTCGTCGTCAGCCTGCTCAGTTGCATCAAACTGTTGCGTCAATTTATCCAAATGGATTTTTACCATTGATTCAAACCAATAATTACGATCGCTCTTTAGCAGCGGGAATTCGTAGTGAAATTAACGGTTGGAAAGTTGATTTTTCGAACACATACGGAAATAATACCATCGATTTTGGAGTAAAAAATACAGTTAACGCATCGATGAAAGAATCTTCACCAACATCTTTTGAAGCTGGTGGATATCGTTTTACGCAGAATACAACCAACCTAGATTTTACGCGTTTTTTTGATGATGTTTTAGCTGGAATTAATGTCGCTTTTGGTGCAGAATTTCGTTATGAAAATTATCAAATTGTAGGAGGTGAAGAGTCATCTTATGCGAATTATGGTAAAGTTCGTCAAATTGGTGTAGACGGAAATGGAAAGCCAATTTATGTACAAGATTTTAATGGAAATATCAATACATTATTCGCTGTAAATGGTACTGCTTTAGCAGGTGGAGCGCAAGCTTTTCCAGGATTTTTACCAGCGAATGAAGTCAATGCAAATCGTCATTCTGTTGCGGCGTATTTAGATACTGAATTTAATTTTACGAAAGATTTCTTAGTGGCTGCTGCGTTACGTTATGAAGATTATTCAGATTTTGGTTCAACATTAAATGGAAAAATTTCGACTCGATACAAATTAGGAAACTATGTGTTGAGAGCCGCAGCAAGTACAGGATTTAGAGCGCCATCTTTACATCAATTATATTTTAGTGCAACATCAAGTTTATTCTTAGATGGAGCAATTTCTAATTCAGGAACTTTTACAAATGATAGTCGTGCTGCAAAATTATTAGGAATTCCACAATTGAACGAAGAAAAATCGAAATCAGTTTCGGCTGGAGCTACGGCAAATTGGGGAAAATTCAAATTGAGTGTTGACGGATATTTCATTAGAATTGATGACCGAATCATTTACACAGGATCTTTCACAGGAAGTAATGCAGCAAATGCATCAGCTCAAGACAAAGAGATTTACGAATTATTGCAACAAGCAAATGCAACTTCGGCTCGTTTCTTCGCAAATGCAATTGATACCGAAACGAAAGGAATAGATGTTGTTTTGACGTATCAAGATCGTTTGGGAGCAGGAAAATTACGTGGAGATTTATCGGCGACTTTTAGCAAGACAAATGTTGTAGGCGATGTACATGCTTCCGATTTATTGAAAGGAAAAGAGTCTACTTATTTTGATCGTTCAAGTCGTATTTATTTAGAATCGGCTATACCTCGTACAAAAATTAATTTATCCTTGAATTATTCATTGGATAAATGGAATGTTTACTTAAGAAACGTGTATTTTGGAGAAGTTGATGCAGCGACAAATACGGTGGCAGATTCGCAAACATTTAGCGGAAAAGTTGTAACAGATTTGAGTTTTGGTTATGCTTTCAACAAAAATATTTCGTTAACAATTGGTGCAAATAATTTGTTTGATATCTATCCTGATGAAACGAAAATTGGAGGAAATAGAGGAGCAGGATATTTCGTGTATTCACGTACTGGACAACAATTCGGAACTGGAGGACGTTTTGCTTTCGCTCGTTTATCATTAAGTTTATAATTTAAATAGTTTATATGTTTTACCAAATCTTTGTCGTAATTGATGAAGGTTTGGTATTTTGTTTAAATCGATTTTATGAAAAAAATATCATTTATTATAGTTTCATTCTTCGCGATTATTCAGTTGAATGCGCAAGAATCTTACAAAAATGGAGCTGTTGTAACAGCTCATCCCGAAGCTTCAAAAGTTGGAGTTGAAATTCTGAAAAAAGGTGGAAATGCGATTGATGCTGCTATTGCAGTTCAGTTTGCGTTGGCGGTTGTTTATCCAAATGCAGGAAATATTGGTGGCGGTGGATTTTTGGTTTATCGTGATGCAAAAGGAAAAACAGATGCGTTAGATTATCGTGAAAAAGCACCTTTAAAAGCAAGTGAAGATATGTATTGGGACAAAAATGGCAATGCAATTACTGATCTTAGTTTGTATGGACAATTTGCTGCAGGAGTACCTGGAACTGTAGATGGAATGGTGAAAGCGCACGAAAAATATGGGAAATTAAATTGGAAAGAATTAGTTCAGCCGGCTATTAGTTTAGCTCAAAAAGGATTTAAAATAACAAAACAACAAGCGAGCGAACTGACAAATAAGCATAATGATTTTGTAAAATATAATTCAAAAACGAATGCTTTAACGTCTAAATCATCTTGGAAAGAAGGAGATTTGTTGGTTCAAAAAGAATTAGCAAATACATTAAAATTAATTCAACAAAAAGGTCGTGCTGGTTTTTATGAAGGAAAAACGGCTGATTTAATAGTGAAAGAAATGAAACGCGGAAACGGAATTATTTCGCACGAAGATTTAAAACAATATCAATCGGTTTGGAGAACGCCAGTTTCGGGAAATTATAAAGGTCTTAAAGTAATTTCGATGCCGCCGCCTTCAAGTGGAGGAATTGCATTGGTTTCGTTATTTCAATCAATCGAAGATTATCCAATCAACAAATGGGGATTTCAAGCAGATTCTACAATTCAAGTGATGGTAGAAGCAGAGCGTCGCGTTTATGCTGATCGCGCAGAGCATTTAGGTGATCCAGATTTTATAAAAGTTCCGCAAAAACAATTGTTGGATAAAAGTTATAATGTAAATCGAATGAAAGATTTTTCGTTTGATAAAGCAACACCAAGTTCAGCAATTAAAGCGGGAGAAATAATTGGTAAAGAGTCAATGGAAACAACGCATTATGTAATTGTTGACAAAGATGGAAATGCGGCTTCTGTAACGACTACTTTGAATAATTCCTATGGATCTTTGGTTGTAGTAGAAGGTGCAGGATTTTTGTTGAATGATGAAATGGATGATTTTTCTGTAAAACCAGGTACACCAAATTTATATGGTTTAGTTGGAGGAAAAGCTAATGCGATTGAACCTTCGAAAAGAATGTTAAGTTCGATGACGCCTTCTATTTTAGAGAAAGATGGTAAATTGTTTATGGTTGTGGGAACGCCAGGTGGCTCTACAATTATAACGTCAGTTTTTCAAGCCATCTTGAATGTTGTTGATTTCGGAATGACGATGCAAGAAGCTGTTGCAGCACCAAGATTTCATCATCAATGGTTGCCAGACCAAATCGATTATGAGCCAAATGCAATTTCAGAAAACGTTCGTGAATCGTTAAAACAAAAAGGTTATACATTGAAAGAACGTAAACCTTACGGGCGTGTGGAAGGAATTTTGGTCAACACTAACGGAACATATCAAGCTGGTGCAGATCCAAGAGGAGATGACAAAGCAGTGGGATATTAAGAAATACAAAAGGAACTCGATTCGAGTTCCTTTTGTATTTTTAAGAGAAAACTTTATGATAAAACGTCTTTAATTTCTGGATTTTTATCAAACTGCGCTTTTGCGAAAGGACATAAAGGAATTACTTTTATATTATTATTTCTTGTCCATTCAACCAAGGCTAATAAAGCTTTTTTTCCTAAACCTTGTCCGCCATAAGCTTCGTCAACTTCTGTATGATCGATAATAATTTTATCATCACCAGCCCAAACATATGTCATTTCTCCAGCTTTTTTATCGCCATCTAAAACGACAAAAGCTCCATTTTTTTTATCATCAATTTGTTTAATTTCCATCAGTTTTATTTTTGAAGTTGTTTATTAATCTTCTAAAGTACCAAATTTTCCGTTATTAAAATCCTCAAAAGCTTCGCGAATTTGCTCTTGTGTATTCATCACAAAAGGACCATAAGAAGCGATTGGTTCATTTAGAGGTTCTCCACTCAAAATTAGTACAATGCTATTTTCAGTTGCTTCGATTGTAAAATCTTCTCCTTCGTTAGTAAATAATAATAAATGATCTGTTGGAACAATTTCTTGTTCATTTACTTTCACCTCACCTTCAATAACCAATAAAACGGTATTGTAATTTGCAGGAAAACTAAAATTCGCTTTTCCGCCTTCATTCAATTTTGCATTCAGCATATTAACAGGAGAAAAGGTAGATGCAGCACCTTTTGTTTGGTTGTATTCCCCAGCAATAACTTCGATAAAACCATTTTCAACTTCTACAGTAGGAATATCTTTATGTTCGATCGCCTGATATTTTGGAGTGCTCATTTTATCCTTTGCAGGAAGGTTTACCCATAATTGAACCATTTGAAAAATTCCACCTTGTTTATAAAATTCTTCTGCATGATATTCTTTGTGTAAAACACCAGAAGCTGCGGTCATCCATTGTACATCTCCTTGATGAATTGTTCCTCCTCCACCAGAACTATCATGATGAGAAACGCTTCCTTGATAAGCAATAGTAACCGTTTCGAAACCACGGTGTGGATGCACACCAACACCTTTTGGTTTGTCTGTTGCTGGAAAATGAAATTTTGAATTGTAATCTAACATAATAAATGGATCCATTCTTTTCATATCTAAATGATAACCACTTGGAATAAAATTGTGAACTCTAAACCCATCTCCAACGAAGTGAGGTTCTCTTGGAGCGATAACTATTTCTATATTTTTTGTATTCATAATGATTTTTTTATATGTTTTTATTTTTGTTATACAAATTTACGAAGTTAAATAGTTGATTATATTGATGTAGGTTAAGAAGTTTTAATTGAATAAGTTAACATATATCAATGGTTTGTATGATCTGTTAAATTTAAATAGTTCTAAAATATAGATGAACGATGTTTGTCTAATTATTGTTTTTTTATATTTGGTTGTATCTATCTAACAAAATAAATAAAAATGAAAAAAAATTCAATAGTTTTAGGTGTATTTGCATTAGTTACATTAGGATCTTGTAAAAATGAAACACCTCAAGAAAAAGCGCAAAAAGAGTCACAGAAAGCTTTAGACAAAGCGTATGATGCAAACGAAGCAAATCAAGTTGCGACAAAGCTGTAGTAAAATCAGATATTGCAACAGTTATTTATACAGATATTGCTGCCGCAAATGCTGCTGTTGCTAAAATTCCGATGCCTGCATTGTTAAATGATAAAGCTAAAAAATTAGCAAGTGATTTGGGTAAAGCGTTGATTGATAGTATTAATGTAAAAGACGCAAAAGAAATAGAGAAATCTGAAAAGAAAATTACTGATTTGAAAAATGATGTTGAAAAAGCTTATCAAGACAGTAAAATAAATGTTGAGGATCGTGATGCAATCAAAACATATATCGAAGATTGTGTAAGAGCTGCAGTAGCTACTGTTGTAGCTATACATTCTTAATATTCTTTTTATAGAAGTATAAAGCCCACCTCAATTGAGGTGGGTTTAGTTATATATAATAAATTCTCATCAACCATATTAGGAAGTGTAACCTTTAGCAAAGGCTCTTCTTCCATGGCACGTTTTGTCGAAAAGATAGCTTCATCGTTTCATTCACATCCCAATGTATATTGATTTTAAACTGTTTTCAGCATCAGAATTTTATTCAACTGTTTATTTCAGGTCTATGAGATCACAATTAAACAAATAAATTAGTCAAGTAGTTTTTCTATAAATTCATTATTCTGAATTCTAATTTTTATAAAATTATCGCTATTAATTAAAAAATCTAAATATTTTTTAATAAGTATATCGCCGTATGATTTTTTAATTTTATTGATTAAATCAAGTTCCATATCTTTTTGAGAAGAATAACTGTAGAGATAAGCTAAACGTTTAAGTAAATTTATTAAGAAGGTATTTTTGTTAAATAAAAAGAGTTGATCAAAATAACATAAAATTATTTCAGCTGGAACATAATTACTTATTACATCGATCATTTTTTTATACTCCTTTTCAGCATCTAATATCTTAAAATATAAATCAATACAATCATCTGATTCGTAAAAATTTATTTTAAGATTAGTAAGTGTTTTCGTTCTGAATTTTTTAAACTTTTCTTCTTCATTTAAATGATTTTTTATAAAAAGAAAATCTTCTAATGATGGATTGTAAGGGAATTTTAAAAGTTTTATTTCTGTATATTTAGGCAAATCATTTGTCTGTTTATAAAGTTTTTCTAGAATATTGTAATAAGGGTAGTTGTATTTTTCTTTAGAATTGTTTGAAATAATATCTTTACAATAAGCTTCTACAGCAATATGGTCAGTTTTCATTAGTTCTTCTAAAATCATTAAATTATAGTCATTTTGATAAATTGATGGTTTGAAATAATCTTTTATTTCTGTAAACAACTCTGTCTCTATCATGATTTGTAGAAAGAATGTCTGAATCTCTATGTTATAATTTATATTTTCTTTATGCCATTTTTTTAGGTAATTTAGAAGGTGTTGTCCGATAATTTTTTTTCTCTCTGTAGTCGCTTGATAATATATTTCTTTATTTATTTCAAAATCATTTACAGTTATATTATCCATATTAAGGAAGTTGCTCCAATGATCAAGTACAACGTTTTTCCATTGTTCTTCTACTGCTATTTTATTGATCCTAAAAGCATATTTTTCCAATAGCGTCCTAAATAAATTTAGGGCATAAAATATCCACCCACTTTAGTAGGATACAAGCTATAGTTGGACAAAAT
>NZ_JACAGG010000072.1:0-1452 GCF_030324375.1 Empedobacter sp. R132-2 | reverse complement strand
GCTCTTATTTTAACTCGATGTTTTCTTTCAGCATTCAATAGTTTAATTTTTTCAATGACCTTTGAATTAGGTTTCCATTGCTGAAGATCCATATAATTTTTCGATAAAAATTGAACGATGCGTTCACTATCAATTTTATCGTTTTTACCTCTAACCAATCCCATACTTCTTTTCAAATGCAAAGGATTGATTACATAAACAGTAAAAGAAAAATGGATTAAAACACTATAAAGCATAGCGTTAAATCGACCTTTGTTTTCCATTCCAATCAAAATATCTTGTTTCTTATCAAACTGTTTGAAAAAAACTTTGATTGCTTTTTCTGTATTAGGAATGTTATCAAAACGATTCACTCCAGTTTCTTGAATACAGATGTCTAAAGTTAATTTACTTACATCAATTCCAATAATAATTTTTTCCATAAATTTGAATTTAATGAGAAGAGAAACTTATCAATAACTCGATTCCTTACTAATGGGTTATAAGCCCGAATTTCTATTTGAGAATTTGATAAGAAAGAGTTGAGTCTTTATCAGCTTATGAGATTAATATAGCTCTGAATTCATTATAGTGTACTCAAACTCTATTCTCTTCTTTTTTTACAATTTAATCTTTTTCAAATCTAAAGGAATTCATTTCAGCTTCTCATCCAATGGATTGAAGCTCGTCTGCAAATCGTATGTCAACTCTAAAATCCGTAGTTAAAAGTGATAACGAATTTGAATAGTGAAAAAGACAAAAGATTTCTCGATACTTCGAAATGACATATTGAATGCGATTCTGAGACAAGCCCAGAATGACAAAATTCATTGTTAAAAATAAATCTGAATATAGAAAAAGGATATAGAAACCGGCAACTCTCACGTTAAGAAAATGTTTGAATGCAGCGTTAAAAAGGTTTTAGCCCGTAGGGTTTGTAAAATCTTTAGTGGAATGAGAATATTTTTAGTAGAGAGGTTTACAACCAAGTCTTGCTTGTGCTGAGCCTGCCGAAGTATTGATTACTTTTTTACTCATTTCCCCGTAGGGCATATGAATACCGATAATTAAAATATATAAGCTATGAATAAAAAAGTGATAGAAAGATTTCTCAATATCTCGAAATGACATATTGGATGCAATTCTGAGACAAGCTCAGAATGACAAAATTCATTATTAAAAGTAAATTTGAATATAGAAAAAGGATATAGAAACCAGCAACTCTCACGTTAAGAAAAGGTTTGAATGATACGTTAAAAAGTTTTAGTCCGTAGGGTTTGTAAAATCTACTTTTTTTCTTCGTTTTGGATTTGATCCAATACGTTGAAGTATAAACAATACTATTATTTACTTATGCACTATTATGATAACCCGTTGTGCATTTTAAATAATTTGGGTTTTTAGATTATTAATATTTCGATTAAAGTATGTTTTATTAATGTACTGAACCACAGTAAGTGCAGTAATTTTAGC
>NZ_JACAGG010000071.1:0-1794 GCF_030324375.1 Empedobacter sp. R132-2 | reverse complement strand
GAATTTTCCAGTATAAATAAAGCTACATATTTTAAAAATTGTAAATTATTATTAAACTCAAAGATCGTATTATAACTAAAGCTTTATACCTGTTATACATTTGATTAATAAATAATAAAGTAGTCCATTTAATTGAAAATAAGTAAATTAATTTGAATACAAAATATTTACAATGAACAACTTACTTTCGAATTGCGAAAGAATATTAGAAGTTCTACTAAAAATATCCACAGATACACTTTTAATTTATCAACGTAGAAGACCTAAACTTTTTGATTTATAAATCATGTTTTAACAGCTCAATTTATAGGTATTGATAGTGAAAATCATTTATTTCGAAATCTTCCTATAGTGCTAAGTGTAAAATTGAGCGAAGTATTTACAATCGTAGTACTTAAGGGAGATTATCAGCGAAAATTAATAGTATTCAACTCAAATTAGCGAAAGAATTTAATGAATTTGAAAATTGTTTTATCGTTGATAGTATACCATTTGAAGTGTGTAAAATAGCAAGAATTAATTGCTTAAAAATTTGCAAAGAACATCAGTACAGTGCACCAAATAGAGGTTTTTGTGCTTCTCAGCAAATGACTTTTTATGGCTATAAACTTCATGCTATTTGTTCTTTAAATGGTGTTTTCCAGAGTATTGATATCAGTCCCGCATCTGTTCATGACATTCATTTTTTGAAAGATGTTAAAACTCAACTATCAGATTGAGTACTACTTGGTGATAGAGATTATTAGTTGCAAACAATTCAAATTTATTTATTTAATGAAGTTAATATATGATTAGAATCACCAAAAAGATCGAATCAAAAAGATTACAAACCTCAGTTTTATTCATTCAAAAAGTATCGAAAAAGAATTGAAACTTTTTTTTCTCAACTATGCGATCAATTTATGATTATACTCAATTATGCTAAAAGCTTTTTAGGGTTTAAAACAAGGATACTATCAAAAATACTAACGCTTACTATTATTCAATCAATAAACAGAAACCAAAATAGAAATATTAACAACTTAAAAATTAATATTACCTAAATGCACTACGAGTTAAAACTAACATTAGTAATTTATGAACAAATTGAAATAACTGTAAGAAAGCTTCTTTACCAAAAAGGACGCAAGTTTAACAAATTGTGGAATGCCAAGGTATTTTTTCGTTTAAATCATGACCTAAAAATAAACGAATATCCAAACAGTTATTGCAATAGCGAATCAATGCTCTGTTGCTATTAATATTATTTAGATAACTGTCCATTCAAATCTTGAAAGAGACAATTAGATTATGAAATAAAACAAATTTCTACAATTAAAAACATGATAGCTTTGAAATTTCATATAGAAAACTTGCTGAAAAGGCGAGAGTCAATTTAGCGTAATGAGCGTAAAAATGGCTTACTGTTCGCGCAACCTTCCTCTCGTAAACCCAAAATAGTAACTCAAAAAATGGGTTTTCTCGTCAAAAACCTCGTATCTCACTTCTCACATCTAAAATTCTCAAAAAATATTTTCCATTGTACCAGTAACTTAAGAGTCGAATGTAAAATAAATGTAAAGTATGTTTGGAAGTTCGGAAAAATGGGTTGTATATTTGCAACCGCAATACGAAAGACGAGTAGTATTGTAGTTGACATAAGGACTTATATATCGCTAAAAATTATTTAAAAATAAATTTGCGAGTTTAGAAATAAGTTTTACCTTTGCAAACCGATTCCGAAAGGAGTTTGAAAGTGAGAGTAAATTTGACTTGTTGAAATAAAAACTTTAAAATTTATCAAAATAAATTTTG
>NZ_JACAGG010000070.1:0-1824 GCF_030324375.1 Empedobacter sp. R132-2 | reverse complement strand
AGCGAGTAGCCGTTATTGACCGACTTGTAAGCACAGACTTGACTTTTTTGGTTCGTTTTTGTGTCAAGACTTCCCCGTAGGGCATATGAATTCATTAAAAAACAATAATAACTCATGAGTAAAAATGAACGTAATAAAATAATGAACTACTAATTATCTTCTTATTCTCGTAATTATGTTCAGAACCTCATTCTTAACCTCAAATACTTACTACATTATACTTTTTACATACTACAATTCCCACATCTAATCTGTACTTTTTACTTAATACATACTACATCTTAACAATCCCTTCCGATACACGAACCACGAACAAACCATACGGAACGCATATACAATGGATACAGAATGGATACAGCGCGGATACACAACCGATACAGAAAAGTGTCATTTTGGATATACACCGATACAGGAATTTAACACTTTTTAACACTTTATTTTCTAATATTCTGTCATTTCAAGAAATCTAATCTGTACATAATTGAATTCTCTCAATACTAAAATCTCACATCTCACATCTAAATAATAGGTAGCAGAGCCCAATAAATTTGGAAAATGACATGAAACGCTTTACATTTAGTGTGCGAATAAAAAAGATAAAACGAATGCTTTCAAAGTCTCCTTACCGAGGCTCTGATAGAGAGCGTGTAAAGAAAGGATAGCCCTTTACTTTACGATCCGTGTTTTAAAAATGTTATAAATACGGAGTATTGTTCTTTAAAAGAATGGAAAAAACAAACAGACTTTGTCTGGTGGTTTTTTACGGATGAATGGAAATTGTTTCGTTCTCATTTTGTGTTGGGTTTTATGGAACGATGTACTTACAAAGTAGAGGAATTATATGGTAAAATACCAGATAGAGCACCCTCAACTTTTACTCGTGGTTCCGCCAGAAACCGTCTCTGAACAAGTCAGAGTTGCCTAAAAGTTAACGAGGAGTGCCCTACTGGAATATTTAGCAAAGTTACAAAATTCCAGCAATAGGCAAACTCTCGGTCAACTCGTGGCAATCTGGCGGATTTCGAACGAGTGACATCGTCTAAAGTAACTTATAATTTACTTTTTTTCTGTCGCTATTGTTTTCATAAACAAATATATAAATAAAAATAGATAAAACAAAATAAATTAATCTATTTTGATATGAATAAAGAATTTTATCAAAAAGAATATGGAAAAAGAGTTTCTAAATTCTTAATCTATTATAATCTTACAGAAGGTGATTTAGCTAAATTAATTGATTCAAACTCTACCAATATTAGAAGTATCATTAATGGTGAAGTTGGCTTAAATATTAACAAGATGATTAATATTGCATCTGTATTCGGTCTTACATATTACGATTTTGCAAATCCAAAATTTAAATTACCTTCAAAAAGTAGTCTTCCTGAATTAACTATTAAAATAATTAAAGAAAGACAGAAAAAAGGCTCTATTATCCGTGATAAATCTAATATTCTTGCAGTAGAACTTGATCGTTTAATAAATGAAGGTATTTTAAATAAACCTATTACTTCAAAAATTCTTCTATCCTTAATGAATTCTGATGCTCAGAAAAAAAGCTCAACTAGTATTACAAATCTTTTAAGAAAAGAACCTAGAAATACATTAATAATACAGCTTAAACAAAAATATGGGAATGAAAGTATTTTTATTGAAAAAAAATATGCTGAAAAATATACAAATATGAGCACCGAAAAACTAAAATTATTATTGGACTCTAAATAGATTATTAAAGGATTTAATAACCTTTAACCCGTAGTGCATTTAGGTAATATTAATTTTTAATTTGTTAATATTTCTATTTTGGTTTCTGTTTATTGATTG
>NZ_JACAGG010000069.1:0-1903 GCF_030324375.1 Empedobacter sp. R132-2 | reverse complement strand
AAATTGCTTTGTTTCATAATTATCCCTAAGTTAATAAACTATATTTTTAAACGTTCCGTTTTTTAGGGAAGATTACATATACATTTGTCTCAATAAATGCAAACATATGTATATAAATAAGGAAGAAGATGCAAAAGACATCTTAACAAGGGAGGAGACGGCGAGATTATTATCAATTTCATTACCGACTCTTTGGAATTGGACAAAAAAGAACATTTTAACAGCCTATGGAATTGGGGGGCGGGTTTATTACAAAAAAGATGAGGTTATTAATGCATTAATTCCATTTAATCAATTATGAAAACAGTGAAATTATTACCTCATCAATTTAGAGGAACAGGAGAGGTAAAAGGTTATTCTTTTACAAAAATAGATGAATCTGAAAAAGCTTTTATTTATGAAAAAGTATCAACTACAGGGAAAAAGAGTTATGAAGTGTTTGAAAAAAGAGTTAATAGAAGGTTTTTATCTCAACGATATCCTAAGTCTCATGATTTCGGAATTTGGGCTTGGGAGTGTTCAAGTTTTAATAGTGCATTTAAAAGATTTAACGAATTAAGTAATTAAAATGAAGGTATTAATCCAAAAGCAAATTTTAATTGATTTAAAGTTAGAACTGCACAGTAGGAATAAGATTAAACAAATGGACTATTATGTTTATTTTGTAAGTCTATTAAATAATTTAAGAGTAAAACATAGGGGAGATGAGCAAGTAGATTCAATAGTTAGATTAAACTCTTCTAAAATGAAAAAGGTATATTATAATTATTCTTTAGTTATTAAAGATTTACAAGATTTTGGTATAATCAATAAAGTTTCAAATTATAGTGCAGATTTAAAAAAATCGAATGGTTATCTAATAAATGATAAATATATCAGCAATGATTTAGAAAGTTATAATTTAACTAAAACTGCACTACTTAAAAAGCTTAATTCAATATCAAAAGAAATTCCGAAACATAGGATATTTTTAAAATCTTATTTTAATGACAAGTTAACTTTTGATTTTGATAAAGCTATTGAGTATATAGAATCTAATTACAATAAAAATCAAGGGCAGAAGTACGAAAATCGAATTATAATTGCTAATAATTGGAAACATAGGATTTTTGAATATTCTGTAAATGAAGATACAGATAATAGATTTCATTCTCTTTTTACACGAACGCCTAAAGATTTAAGGGAGTTTATAAAATATGATAATGAAGAATTAATAGGTTATGACTTAAAATCATCACAATTATTCTTTTTGTCTTTAATCCTTAAATCAATTATTGAAGACGATATAGATTTAAGAGAAGAAATAGGTTTTATTAATTTTTATGACGGTTTAGACTTACAATATGAAATAGAATCACTGTCGCTAAATAATGAAGAGATCAATACGTTTATAAATATTGTGCTGAATCAAGATATTTATGATTGGTTTTCGGATAAAATAGATTGTTGTTTTGATGTAGTAGAAGATAAATTTTACGTTGAATATACATCAAAAGGAAAGTTGGTAAAGGAATATTATGAAACTAGAAGAGAGTTGTCAAAAAAGGCTTTTATGATAATTCTTAATACAGGAGTAGATTGTAAAAATGCATTTTATAAAACTTTTAATGATTGTTTTCCCGAGATAAGTCGGATTATTAAAATAATTAAAAAGTTTTATCCAATGCATAAGATTCTACAACAAGTAGAATCTTTTGTTTTATTAGACTGTGTTGCAAATGATATTGATAAAGAAAATATTCCGCTACTAACAATTCATGATTGTTTTTACACCAACAAATCAAATGGAAAGAAACTAGAGCAATTAATGAAGAAGTATATTAAACAACCGGTAGTGCATTTGTATTAGATTGTATATAAAAGTTGTACAACCTGCTAAAAAGCAGTAAATTGTAGTTACTAC
>NZ_JACAGG010000068.1:0-2321 GCF_030324375.1 Empedobacter sp. R132-2 | reverse complement strand
AATAACTAAGCTTTCGTCTTGCCCGGAGGGCTAGAGATGAAAGCCCGTTGAACGGAACCGGAGTAGCTTTATGTATTATGGGGTTTTCGAAATGTGGCTTTAAGATATACAAGCAGTAATTTTAGGATTACTGTTTTTTTTGTGGTTGAAGTTGTATTTCTTCATGCGTTTTGGCTGTTTTTTTGTGCTTTAAACACAAATTCCCTTACCCGTAAAAGTTAATTCACAGAAGCAAGTTTGTTTCCGATAAGATACTTTTCTGGCGGACCTCTTTGTCCAAAAACGTGCAACGTAACCAGATTCCCCACTTTACAACAATAACATTTTCGATGTTGTGTTTTAGGCTCTACTAATGCTCGCGCAACGTGTAATTCTTCTTGTAACTGCTGTAGTTTGCCACGTTTCCAACTGCTGCTTAAAATTCCGTAGTGCCGTATGCGAACAAATCGTTTCGGTAAAACATGCAAGCTAAAACGGCGGGCGAATTCTTCGTTTTTTAATGTGAGTTGCTTGGTTTCACTTCCGTCTCTATAATCTTTATAATTGATAGTAACTTCTTGATGGGTTACATTTGTAATGCGATGGTTGCTAATGGCTACCTTGTGGGTATATCTACCCAGATACTCAATCACTTGTTTTGGGCCGCCAAATGACCGTTTGGCATAAACAACCCAATGCTTTTCAAACAAACTTTCTAAGATGTGCCCCTCGGCAAGCTTTTCTTTGCGTAACAACGCTACATATTTGGCTCGAAAAACCTTACTTAATGCTTTTACTGCAAACAAGTATTTATCGGTTTTTATTTTTCGTCTCCACTTGCCATTATTATCAATTCCGCCGCCTGGAACAATGCAATGCAGATGCGGATGCAAACTTAAATTTTGGCCCCAGGTATGTAAAATAGCAATCATGCCCAATTGCAAACCTTCGGTTTTGCCAAATTGAGATAAACTAGCCCACACAGATTCAAACAACAAGCGATAAATAATTTGCGGATGTGAGATCGTTAAACCGTTAAGCGTATCGGGCAAAGTAAAAACCAAATGATAATACGAACAAGGCAACAAATCTTGCGCGCGTGCCTGTATCCATTCTTCGCGTTTGTGTCCCTGACATTTTGGACAATGCCGATTGCGGCAGCTGTTGTAACTAATACTGATGTTTCCGCAAGCATCGCAAGCATCTACATGACCGCCCAACGCTGAAGTTCTGCACAACGTTAATGCCCTTAACGTTTTCTCTTGATGAACGGTAAAGTTTTGGTTGGATAAATCTACTTTTTGCAATACATGGGCTACTTCCCACTGCGGCTGCATAAAGCAAAAACGGTATCAAGTGGACTGTGTACTTTTTGTTGCTCCAATTGGCAAACATGTAAATATTCCATAGTGGTCTCCACCCGTTCATGCCCCATCAATTTCTGAACTTGAAGGATATTTACGCCATCTTCTAATAAATGCGTGGCATAGCTATGGCGCAAAGTATGCGTGTGCACATCTTTTAAAATACCTGCTTTTTTACTGATAGATTGAACTGCCCATTGAACACCGCGTTGACTGTAACGAGAATCAAAACCCTTGGCATCTTTCGTGTTTCCTGTAAATAAAAAAGTAGTGGGATGTTCGGCTGAAATATATCTTTTTATTCCCCGTATCAAATGATCAGATAAAGGAACATATCGATCTTTTTTTCCTTTACTTTGAACGATATGAAGTTGTTTTCGATCGAAATCTAAATGCTTTAATTCTATGTTCCGAACTTCCATACAGCGTAAACCACAGCCGTAAATCAAGCCAATTAAAACACGATGTTTTAGCAGTTCTGCACTTTGAAGCATCTTCCAAATCTCTTCTCGACTTAAAACAACAGGAAGCTTTTTCTCTTTTGGAATCGATGGTAAATGAAGATAATCGTAAGGAAGATTCTCTGTTTTTAAAAGAAATCGAAGTCCGTAAACCGTATGTTTAAAGTATGATTGCGAAGGACTTAAAGAACGTTGCTGCAGTTCAAATAAGTAATCTTTAACCTGCTCGGGATGTAATTCCGTAGGAAGAATTCCAAAATGCAACGCCATTGCCGCCACATGCCGAGAATAATTCTCGAAAGTACGCTGGCTTCTGCCTAAAATGGAAATATTTCGCTGAAAACGTTGCAGAAGTTCAGAAAAACCCGTAATTTCACTACAAGCGCGATTAATGTATTTGTTCGCTCTTAATTCCTCCGGAGATTTTTTTTAGTTACCATAGTATCAATTGTTTAATATTAATATACTAAGGTACGAAATCATCGCAGCGAAAGCTACCGAAGGTTTAGTTCAACAT